>NZ_JARVSW010000073.1:0-17073 GCF_030208985.1 Pseudomonas sp. MEJ108 | reverse complement strand
TCCATGGCGCGGTGCGGCTAGCCTGGCGTCCTGCCAGGCTACCCCCGGATCAGTGGCAGGACTCAGCCGTCACTAACGTCGCACTCTGCGTCGTCAGTGCCATCGCGATCAAAGAGCGCATGGGAGTCAGTTGGGCTGTGGACAGCGATGAGCAAGGAGTGGGAGCAAGATTCGCTGTCATAGTGCTTCAACAGGCACAAAAAAAGACGCCGAAGCGTCTTTTCAGTCAAAGGCGGCCCCAGGTCATTTACCGACCTGTTTTTCCTTGATTTCTGCGAGGGTCTTGCAGTCGACGCACTGGTCTGCAGTCGGGCGAGCCTCAAGACGGCGGATGCCGATCTCTACGCCGCAGGATTCGCACCAGCCATATTCTTCGTCCTTGATCAGTTGCAGCGTCTTGTCGATCTTCTTGATCAACTTGCGTTCGCGATCGCGGGCACGAAGTTCAAGGCTGAACTCTTCTTCCTGACTGGCACGGTCGGCCGGGTCGGGGAAGTTGGCAGCTTCGTCCTTCATATGGTCTACCGTTCGGTCGACCTCTTGCATCAAGTCCTGCTTCCACTTGTTCAGGATCTTGGTGAAGTGCGCGCGCATCGGCTCGCCCATGTACTCTTCACCCTTCGTTGGCACGTAGGGCTCAAAGCCGCTGATTAGATGGTTCTGTTGCTTTTCTGGGGTGGGCATGTCTGGACCGCCTCTCACTCTTCTAATCTATTGCGCAGGATTGTTCCATCACCGACACCCGTCGGCCCTGCAGCTGCAAGCGGGCGAACTTACCAGATCAAATCGGAGTGCGCTACTCCCGGTTGTCGAGCATGACGACGCCGTCTTCTTATGGAGATGGCCATTTCGCATCTGCCCTGCATCTAAATGAACTCTAGTCGCTGCGCACCGTCGTAGCTTTCTTTTATTCAGCGTTTGGAGACCGGGCTTTTCAGTCCGCAAATGCACCGTCGGGCGGGTGGTTGGGTAGAATCATGGCGCGCCGTGATGACAATCATGTTTTAACACCCGCCCTTTAAAGGAATATCCATGAGCCAGCCTTACAGTGCGCGCAGTCGCGCCATAGAACCTTTTCATGTCATGGCGTTGCTGGCGCGTGCCAATGAATTGCAGGCGGCGGGTCATGATGTGATTCACCTTGAAATCGGCGAGCCCGATTTCACCACTGCAGAGCCCATCATAAAGGCTGGCCAGGCGGCACTGGCAGACGGCAAGACGCGCTACACCGCCGCGCGCGGTCTGCCGCAACTGCGTGAGGCCATTTCCGGGTTTTACGCTCAGCGTTACGGCGTCGACATTGATCCTCAGCGGATTCTGGTCACGCCGGGCGGTTCAGGCGCCTTGTTGCTGACCAGCAGCCTGCTGGTCGATCCGGGCAGGCACTGGTTGCTGGCCGACCCTGGCTACCCGTGCAATCGCCACTTTTTGCGCCTGATAGAAGGCGAAGCGCAACTGGTGCCCGTCGGTCCGCAACAGCGTTATCAACTGACCCCCGAGCTGGTGGCCACGCACTGGAATCACAACAGTGTCGGCGCTCTGGTGGCGTCACCGGCCAATCCGACCGGCACCCTGTTGAGCCGCGACGAACTGGCAGCCTTGTCTCAGGCACTGAAAGTCCGCAATGGGCACTTGGTGGTGGACGAGATCTATCACGGCCTGACCTACGGTGTGGACGCCAGCAGTGTGCTGGAAGTGGATAACGACGCTTTCGTTCTCAATAGTTTTTCAAAGTATTTCGGCATGACCGGGTGGCGTCTGGGCTGGCTGGTCGCGCCACAGGATGCCGTGGCCGATCTGGAAAAGCTGGCCCAGAACCTCTACATCAGCGCGCCAAGCATGGCGCAACATGCCGCGCTTGCCTGCTTTGAGCCGCAGACACTGGCCATACTCGAGCAACGGCGCGCCGAGTTCGGCCGCCGCCGGGACTTTCTGCTGCCAGCGCTGCGCGAACTGGGTTTCGGTATTGCCGTCGAGCCGGAAGGGGCCTTTTATTTGTATGCCGACATCTCCGCGTTTGGCGGCGATGCCTTTGCCTTTTGCCGGCACTTTCTGGAAACCGAGCACGTCGCCTTTACACCAGGCCTCGATTTCGGCCGTTTTCAGGCCGGGCACCATGTGCGCTTTGCCTACACGCAGAGCCTGCCGCGCCTTGAGCAGGCGGTCGAGCGAATCGCTCGTGGTCTGCGTAGCTGGGGTGTCTGATGCGTTTTTCTCCGCAGCTTGAACAGGGTCGTCTGCTGGTGCGTTACAAGCGCTTTCTCGCTGATATCGAAACCGATAGCGGTGAATTGCTGACCATTCACTGCCCTAACACCGGTTCGATGCTCAACTGCATGATGCCCGGCGGGCGCGTGTGGTTCAGTCGCTCGAATGACCCCAAGCGCAAACTGCCGGGCACTTGGGAAATCAGCGAAACCCCGCAGGGTCGCCTGGCCTGTATCAATACCGGACGGGCCAATACGCTGGTTGAAGAGGCGTTGCGCGCCGGGGTCATCAGCGAACTGACGGGGTTCACGGCGCTCAAGCGCGAGGTGGCTTACGGACAGGAAAAAAGTCGTGTGGACTTTCGTCTGGAGTACCCGGATGGCTATCTGTATCTGGAAGTTAAAAGTGTCACTCTGGGATTCGATGGTTCCAGCGTGGCGGCATTCCCCGATGCGGTGACCCAGCGCGGCGCGCGGCACCTGCGCGAACTGGCGACGCTGGCGCGCGAAGGCGTGCGCGCCGTGCTGTTGTATTGCGTCAATCTCACCGGTATCGACGCTGTGCGGCCGGCGCAGGAGATTGATCCTGCCTACGCGGCGGCGTTGCGTGAAGCCATCGATGCCGGTGTGCAAATTCTCGCCTACGGTGCGCAACTGACGTCGGAAGAGATTTTTATCGACCGGCGCCTGCAGGTGCACGGGCTGGATTGAGGCGTCTGGCTACAGGCGGCTCAGACTTCGTCAGGCCTCCAGATGCAGCGACACCCAGATGCCCTCGGCGTCTTCACGGCTTTTGATGACGGTCAAGGATTGACCTTCGCAAGGCCCGGCAACGCATTCGCCATTCTCGATCAGAAACAACGCCCCATGCGTCGCGCACTGGATCAGGCTTGCACTGCCGTCCAGAAATTGATCGGGTTGCCATTCCAGTTGAATGCCGCGATGCGGGCAGCGGTTCTTGTAGACAAACACCGCGCCCTGACGACGCACGGCAAACAGCGCATGTTCGCCCAGCTCGAAGCCTTTGCTGTGGGCTTCGGGCAGGTGGCTTGAAGTGCAAAGGAATATCAAGAAGCCTCCATAGGCCCATTCTTCGGGTGCCAGTTGTCGGGTCGATGCCTGATCGGACAAGTCTGGCATTTTCTTCGGATTGATGCGCTGCGTTACGTTGAAGTCATCACAGGATGCGTCGGTTCTTTCCTGTCTTTTTGTAGCCTTCGTCTTTAAGTACGCCGCTCGCACCTGTCAGCCTTGCAGCTGTATATCGTCCGCTCATGTTTTGCAGAGCGGAAACACTATGAAAGAGATGACAGCAGATGATGAGCGGCTGGCGCGTCAGGTCATCGGGCTGCTTGAGCTGTTTGCCCTCAATACAGACGACACGGAGCAGCGCATTGTCGGCATCTGTCGGCGCGCATGCACGCCTGTGGGACCGGTTGCAGCGGTCAGCGTCCAGCAACGTTTCGTGTGTCTGGCGCGCACCACGCTGGATCGCTTACAGGCTCGTCATATCAAGGTCGTCGCCGTAGTCAATTTCCCTCATGGCAGCAGCAATGTTCAGTCGGTCCTCGCCCAGGTACGTGCTGCGCTGATGGCTGGCGCGGATGAAATCGACGTCGTGTATCCCTTTCGCGCGCTGCTCGGCGGAGACCGGCAGCCCGGCCTGGCGATGATCTCGGCGTGTTCGGCCTTGTGTGCCGGGCAGGTGAGGCTTACAGCGACGCTTGAAACCGGTGACTTGCGTGACTCGCAAATGATCCTCGACGCTTGCCGCGATGCGATTGTTTCGGGCGCTGACTTCATCAAGACCAGCACCGGCAAGGCCGCCAGGCATGTCACGCCGCAGGCTGCACGGATCATGCTGGAGTCCATTGCCGACGTAGGCGGGCAAGTAGGGCTGAAGGTTGCAGGCGGGATCCGTACGTTCGAAGAGGCGCGTGTTTACATGGCACTGGTCCGCGCGCGATTTGGCCTGCAATGGATCAACGCCGGGCGCTTTCGGCTGGGCGGCTCCAGCGTGCTGGACGACTTGCTGGCAAGGCTCGGCCTGCTCGAGTCGCATGGTGGTGGCGATGGCTTTTGAATGATCGATGGCTTTGCGCCGGACAAAAAAAGACCCGGCAAAGAGCCGGGTCAAAAACCGTGATTAGCCTGATGAGGAGATAATCTGAAAGTCCGAACCAAGGTCTTTCAGGCTACCGTCCAGTCTCGCGACCGGATGTGATAATCATAACGATTCTCATTTGTAAGTCAACATTTCTTTTGGTCGCACGCGTGCCTGTGCCTGCGGGTGATTCAGGCAGGATATTCATGGATTAAACGTGACGGAGTACAGCGTAGCCTCAGTGGCGAGCGGGTTGCGCATGCGAGGGAAGAGGGGGTGAAAGCAGGGCGCTACATCGCCAGCCTGCTGTGCATTGCGCGTGCAGGCTGCAACGTTTTTGCGGTATCAGTGGGTACGGTAGCGCAGGCGCGTGCCGAAATTCACCGACATCAGAATCTCGTCAGCCGAGAGTTCAGCCGGGAAGAACACGCCTGAAATCTGTGCATGAGCGATGCTCGCACCTTCCATCGGCGTATTGCGCAGGTCCAGGCCACGAAGGTCGGCAGAGCGAAAGTAGGCGTCGGTGAAGTCGATATTGGCGGTGTCCAGCGCGCGCAGGTCCAGCCCCCTGAAGTCGCCCCCCACCATGTCGATGGTGCCGGTTCGCGGTTTCTCTTGATTGAAACCTTCGACGTCATCTTTGCGCAGCAGCATATAAAGCGGTGAGTCGATCTGTTTGGGGTGGCTCATGATGGCCTCCGACATGTCATTGCGTTGGAATTGTGGCGCCAGTATATCGCCATCATTGTAAGGCCGTGAAGCGCTAACCGCTCAACGGCCATGTGTCGTTTTACAGACCCGGCAGGCGCTGACGCAGGTTGTCGATAAGGCTGTCCAGATCGCTGCTGACGTTGGTTGCAACCTTCTTGCTGCGCAGGATTTCGTCGGCGCCGAGCGGCTCGCGACTGGCCTGCTGAGCCTCGATGACTTCCAGTGTCGCGTCAGAGGGGTCGTTGTCCTGTGTCTGACGCTGCGCAAGCCAGCCAGCGATCACTGCCTGCGGTGCTTCGCAATCCAGAATCAGGAACGGGACGCCGGTGTTTTCGGCAATCTTTGCCGCCGCATCGCGCTGCTCGCGCTTGAGGTAAGTGGCATCGATTACCACCGAGAAGCCTGCGCGCAGGGTTGCGGTGGCCAGCTCATGCAGGCGTGCATAGGTTGTGCTGCTGGCTTGCGCGTCATACAGATCCTGACCCTGGCCGGCAAACAGGCGCTTGCGCTCTACGTCCGAGCGCAGGCGGATGGCGCCCAGCGACTCCACCAGACGCATCGCAACGTGGCTTTTGCCAACGGCAGAGACACCGTGGGTGATCGTCAGAAACGGTGAAGGGATGGCGCTGTAGCTCTCGGCCAGATTGGCATAGTTGCGGTACTGACGAAGCGTCGCCGCGCGCTGCAAGCCGTCGGCATCGGCCGGCTGGCTGAACAGTGCCACCTTGGCGCGGACCATTGCGCGGTAGGCCTTGTAGAAATTCAACAGCTCCAGGCCCGCGTAGTCGCCGGTGACTTCCAGGTACTGACTGATCAAACGCCGTGACAGCGACTTCAGGCCACGGTCTTCAAGGTCCATTGCCAGAAAACCGATGTCGGCATAGACATCGGTCTTGCGGAACGGCTCGTTGAACTCGATGCAGTCGAACAGCACGACCTTGCCATCAATCACCGTCGCATTGCCCAGATGAATGTCGCCATGGCACTCACGGATGAACCCATCGGCCTTGCGGTGGGCCAGCAACGGCTTGAGTCGCGCAAAGCTCGACTCTGCCCACGCGTGCAGGGCATCAAGCTGTGCCAGGTCGGATTTTTCGCTGATCAGCGGGCGAATCTGCTCGAAATTCTGTACCACCGGGGCCATCACGCTGTCAGGCGAGCCCAGTTCGCTTTCAGCTCCGACCTGCGGCGAGGTCAGGTGAAAACCGGCAATCTGGCGCGCCAGTTCGTCGATGTGCGCAGTCGTCAATTCACCGTTGGCCTGCAGCGTGCTCAGCAGGCCATCCTGCGAGAACTGCTTCATCTTCAGCGCGTATTCGATGGCTTCGCCGTCGCCGCCCAGTTGCGGCGCGTCCTCTGTGCCAGTGATTGGCAGGACTTCGATGTAGAGGTCGTCGGTCAGACGCTGATTCAGGCGCAACTCTTCTTCGCAGAAGTGCTTGCGCAGGGCCAGCGTGGTGAAATCCAGAAAGCCGAAGTTCATCGGCTTTTTGAATTTGTAGGCATACGGACCCGTCAGCAGCACCCAGGAAATGTGCGTTTCGATGACCTGGAAACTCTCCACCGGATGGGGGAAGAGGGCAGGGTTCTGCAGGGCAGCAATCAAAGACTGGCTCACGGTCGATCCTTCAGGAATGTGTTCAAAATGTAAGTACACGATGCCGCCATTATGGCCGCTTGGCGCGAGGCTGCAAACCGCTGACTCGGGCGTCTGTCGATCCTCGGTAAAGTGCGTATAATCCGCGCCCATGACTCGATCCCGCACCTCTCGTTCTGCAAAAAAACAACCTCCCCGCAGCCTTAACAAGTGGCTGGGCTGGGCGTTGAAGCTCGGTATTGTCGGCCTGGTTCTGCTCGGCGGCCTGGCCATTTATCTCGATGCAATCGTCCAGGAAAAATTCTCCGGCAAGCGCTGGACCATCCCGGCCAAGGTCTATGCACGGCCGCTGGAGCTGTTCGTCGGACAGAAGCTGAGCCGCGATGACTTTCTCATCGAGCTCGACGCCCTGGGCTATCGCCGCGAAAGCGTGGCGAATGGTCCCGGCGCCGCTGCGGTGAACGGCAATACCGTCGACCTCAATACGCGTGGCTTTCAGTTTTACGAAGGCACTGATGCAGCGCAGCAGGTGCGCGTGCGCTTTTCCGGTGACTATGTAGCCGACCTGTCTTCGGGCAATGGTGCCAAGCTTGCGGTGGCACGACTCGAGCCCTTGCTGATCGGCGGCCTGTACCCGAAGAATCTGGAGGACCGGATCCTGATCAAGCTGGATCAGGCGCCGCCCTATCTGCTCGACGGGCTGGTAGCGGTCGAGGACCGGGATTTCTATCACCACTTCGGCGTGTCGCCCAAGTCCATTGCCCGGGCGATCTGGGTCAATACCTCGCAGGGGCAGATGCGCCAGGGCGGCAGTACGCTGACCCAGCAGTTGGTCAAGAACTTCTACCTGACCAATGAACGCAGCCTGACCCGTAAGCTGACCGAAGCCATGATGGCCGTTCTGCTGGAGATCCATTACAGCAAGCAGGAAATCCTCGAGGCCTATCTCAACGAAGTGTTCGTCGGGCAGGACGGCCAGCGCGCCGTTCACGGTTTCGGTCTGGCCAGCCAGTATTTCTTCAGCCAGCCGCTGTCCGAGCTGAAAATCCATCAGGTGGCGATGCTGGTCGGACTGGTCAAGGGGCCTTCCTTCTACAACCCGCGGCGCAATCCGGAGCGTGCTCTGGAGCGTCGTAATCTGGTGCTCGACCTGTTTGAGCAGCAGGGCGTCGCCACTCCCGAAGTAGTCGCTGCTGCGAAAAAAATGCCACTGGGTGTGACCAAGACCGGGACCCTCGCCGACAGCTCGTTCCCGGCGTTCCTCGATCTGGTCAAGCGTCAGCTGCGCGAAGACTATCGCGACGAAGACCTGACCGAAGAAGGGCTGCGGATCTTTACCAGCTTCGATCCGATCCTGCAGATGAAGTCCCAGGCGGCCATGGACGACACGTTCAAGAAGCTCGCCGGGCGCAAGGGCTCTGATGAAGTGGAGTCGGCCATGGTCGTCACCAACCCTGAAACCGGCGAAGTGCAGGCGTTGATCGGTGGGCGTGAGGCCGGGTTCTCGGGCTTCAACCGGGCGATCGACGCGGTGCGTCCGATCGGCTCGCTGGTCAAGCCGGCTATCTACCTGACGGCACTTGAGCGGCCAAGCCAGTACACCTTGACCAGCTGGATTGCCGACGAACTGTTCCAGGTCAAAGGCGCCGATGGCCAGATCTGGAAACCGCAGAACTACGATCACAAGTCACACGGCAATATCTTCCTGTATCAGGGGCTGGCGCACTCTTACAACCTGTCGACCGCCAAGCTGGGTCTTGAACTGGGCATTCCAAACGTGTTCAAGACACTGGCCAAACTGGGTGTGACGCGCGAATGGCCGACCTATCCGTCGATGCTGCTGGGTGCGGGTGGCTTGAGTCCGATGGAAGTGGCCACCATGTATCAGACCATCGCCAGCGGCGGGTTCAATACGCCGATGCGTGGTATTCGCAGCGTGCTCACCGCGGAAGGCGAGCCACTCAAGCGTTATCCGTTCCAGATTGAACAGCGCTTCGATCCGGGTGCCATATACCTGGTGCAGAATGCGATGCAGCGGGTCATGCGCGAAGGTACGGGCAAATCTGTTTACAACGTATTGCCGAGCTCGTTGAATCTGGCGGGCAAGACCGGTACCAGTAACGACTCGCGTGACAGCTGGTTTGCCGGGTTCAGTCAGGACCTGCTGGCGGTGGTGTGGATGGGGCGCGACGACAACGGCAAGACACCGTTTACCGGTGCCACCGGTGCCCTGCAGGTCTGGACCAGTTTCATGCGCAAGGCCGGCCCGCTGCCGCTGGACATGGCGATGCCGGACAACGTCGTTCAGGCGTGGGTCGATGCGCAGACCGGTCAGGGGTCGGATGCAAGCTGCCCGAATGCCGTGCAGATGCCGTATATTCGCGGCAGTGAGCCCCAGCCCGGCGCGACATGCGGCGGCGCTCCGGCACCTGCCACTGAGGTGATGGACTGGGTCAAGGGTTGGTTGAACTAGGCAATCGAGGTTTTCAAGTGAATAAATGGTGGATTCCAGCTTTAACGGCACTGGCCTTGCTGAACGGCTGCGCCAGTGTGGAACGCGGCTCGATTCCGGTCGTGGATTCGAGCTCCAAGGTGTCCAATGGCGAAGGTGCGGCAGCGTCGCGTAACGGTACTTACCGGACCAACACGGCGCCTGTGCAACAGCAGCCGCAAGCCGTGCCGCAGGACTCGGGCGTCGTAGTGATGGTGCCGGGCGCGGGTGGCGCCGATGCAGGACAGAGTTACTCTGCGCCAGCCAGTCAGGCGCCGTTCAGTGTCAACACTCCGCCTGTCGATGCTGCGCCGGTCACCCAGGCCCCGGTCAGTCAGGCTCCTGCAAACAACAGCTACAGCATGCCGGCCGCTTCTGCCCCGACCGGGATCCCGTCCAGCGGTGGCGGTCTGTCGGAGGACGAGCAGCTTGACGGGCCTGTACTGGCATTGTTGACCACCGCCCAGCAACAGCAGACCAGTGGCGATCTCAATGGCGCGTCGTCCAGTCTCGAGCGTGCGCAGCGGGTTGCACCGCGCGAGCCGCAAGTGCTCTATCGTCTGGCTCAGGTGCGTCTGGCTCAGGGCGATGCGGCCCAGGCCGAGCAGCTGGCACGTCGTGGTCTGACTTACGCCAACGGGCGTACCAGCCTGCAGGCCAGTCTGTGGGGATTGATCGCTCAGTCACGCGAAAAGCAGGGTGACGCGGCCGGTGCTGCCCTGGCTCGTCAAAAGGCTCGCTGATGGACGGACGTTTACCTGAGGTTGCCGAGCAACTGTTGCTGATAGAGCGCGAGTTGCGCGTGCTGGGCTGGTGGGATACCACGCCGCCCAGCGAGCAGGCGCTCGCCAGTCAGGAACCGTTCAGCGTCGATACCCTGGAGTTCGCCCAGTGGCTGCAGTGGATTTTCCTGCCGCGGATGAAGGTCATCCTCGAGCGCGACCTGCCGTTGCCCAATGCTTCCGGCATTCTGGAAATGGCCGAGATGGTCTATGCCGGGTGCATGAGTGAAACCCGGCAGCTGCAAGCGCACCTGGCGCGGTTCGACCAGCTGATCACAGCAGCGCGCTGATCGGCGCGCTTCTAGCGGCAGTATTCGCTGATCGCCTTGTTGGTTTCTTCGATACGCGTCTTGCGGTTCTCATCCGTAAGGCGCCTTGATTCTCCTCCAACCTGCTCGCGCACTCGCGGATTGTTTTGCAACTGCGCAAGATTGGTGCGCAGGGTTTCGCAATTTTCCGCGCGCTTGGCTTCCTGAGCCTTCACCTGGCTTTTGACTTTCTGGTCAATCTCGCGTTGTTGCGCAGCCCCGTCGTCCGCAGGCATGCCCGGCGCGGCGGCAGGTGGCGGAGTCTGCACATTGATTTCCTGCACCGGCTGGCCAGTGGGGGGCTGGGCATCAAAGTGCGTTACGCCCTGGGCATCCACCCACTTGTAGATCGAAGCGGCCTGGCTGGTTGCGCTGATGGCCAGCGCGGCGGCGAGAATCATCCAATGCATGTCGGGTCCTTGAAAGTCTGTGCATGCAGAAAGCTACCATAACAGTGCATTTCAGTCCGAAACGGTGCGATTTCACTTGTCGGGTGTCAAGAAAGCGCACGGATCGCTTGACTTGAAGGGGGGGAATCACAACAATCCAAAGTTCGCTGTAGAAGGACTGCCAGAAGCAGACCCTCTCGGTAGATCATGAGGCGCACACCCGCGCCGACCTGTAACACCCGCAACGCGTTACCTCGCGCTGGGTGGGAATGTTCCGCAACACTCAGGGACCTCCCAATACTTGCTCAGTCAGTGCTGACGTAGTCGGCGACCACCGTCGCTCATGCTCTGCTGGCAGTAAACCTATTAAGACCCGTCCCGGAGTGGACGGTATTCTGGCGTTTTAGAGGTGAACAACGTGGAGCTTTTATCTGGCGCTGAAATGGTCGTCCGCTTTTTGCGTGACGAAGGCGTTGAGCATATCTATGGGTACCCCGGTGGTGCCCTCCTGCATGTCTACGATGCCCTGTTCAAAGAACCGGCGGTGAGCCACATCCTTGTTCGCCACGAGCAGGCTGCCACGCACATGGCCGATGGCTATGCGCGGGCTACCGGCAAGGCAGGCGTGGTGCTGGTGACCTCGGGTCCTGGTGCAACCAATGCCATTACCGGTATCGCCACGGCGTACATGGACTCCATTCCGATGGTGGTCCTGTCCGGTCAGGTAGCCAGTACGCTGGTGGGCACCGATGCGTTCCAGGAGACCGACATGATCGGTATCTCCCGGCCGATCGTGAAGCACAGCTTCATGATCAAGCACCCGTCGGAAATCCCGGACGTCCTGAAAAAGGCTTTCTACCTGGCACAGTCCGGTCGTCCGGGCCCGGTGGTCGTCGATATTCCGAAGGACATGACCAACCCGGCCGAAAAATTCGAATACGTCTTCCCGAAAAAAGCCAAGCTGCGCTCCTACAGCCCGGCGGTTCGTGGCCATTCCGGTCAGATCCGCAAGGCCGTCGAGATGCTGCTGGCGGCCAAGCGTCCTATCGTCTACGCCGGTGGCGGGGTGATCATGGGCAATGCTTCGGCGCAACTGACCGAGCTGGCGCAACTGCTCGATGCACCGGTAACCAATACCCTGATGGGGCTTGGGTGCTATCCGGGCACGGATCGCCAGTTCGTCGGCATGCTCGGGATGCACGGCAGCTACACCGCTAACCTCGCGATGCACCACACCGATGTGATCCTGGCCGTCGGCGCGCGCTTCGACGACCGAGTCATCAACGGCGCCAGCAAGTTCTGCCCGAACGCCAAGATTATTCACATCGATATCGACCCGGCTTCGATCTCCAAGACCATCAAGGCCGACGTGCCTATCGTCGGTCCTGTCGAAAGCGTGCTGACCGAAATGGTTGCCACCTTGAAAGAGATCGGCGAGACACCCGACAAGGCATCCGTTGCTGCGTGGTGGAAGCAGATTGACGAGTGGCGCGGTACGGGGGATCTGTTCCCGTACAACCGTGGCGATGGCACAGTCATCAAGCCGCAGGCCGTTATCGAAACGCTGTGCGAAGTCACCAAGGGCGACGCTTATGTCACCTCGGACGTCGGTCAGCATCAGATGTTCGCTGCGCAGTACTACCGCTTCAACAAGCCGAACCGCTGGATCAACTCGGGCGGCCTGGGCACCATGGGCTTTGGTTTTCCGGCAGCAATGGGCGTGAAACTGAGTTTCCCGGACGAGCACGTGGCCTGCGTGACCGGCGAAGGCAGTATCCAGATGAACATTCAGGAGCTGTCGACCTGCCTGCAGTACGGCCTGCCGGTGAAGATCATTCTGCTCAACAACGGTGTGCTGGGCATGGTCCGCCAGTGGCAGGACATGAGCTACGGCGCGCGTCACTCGCATTCCTACATGGAGTCGCTGCCTGATTTCGTCAAGCTGGTCGAGGCCTATGGTCACGTCGGCATGCGTATCACTGACCTGAAGGATCTGAAGCCGAAGATGGAAGAAGCCTTTGCCATGACTGACCGGCTGGTGTTCATGGATATTCAGGTCGATGTGACCGAGCACGTCTATCCGATGCAAATCAAGGACGGCTCCATGCGCGATATGTGGTTGAGCAAGACGGAGCGGACATAATCATGCGCCATATCATTTCCCTGCTGCTGGAAAACGAACCGGGTGCACTGTCGCGCGTCGTTGGTCTGTTCTCCCAGCGTAACTACAACATCGAAAGCCTGACGGTTGCGCCGACCGAAGACCCGACCCTGTCGCGTCTGACGCTCACCACCGTAGGTCATGATGAGGTGATCGAGCAGATCACCAAGAACCTCAACAAGCTCATCGAAGTGGTCAAGCTGGTCGACCTGTCGGAAAGCGCTCACATCGAGCGCGAACTGATGCTGGTCAAGGTCAAGGCCACCGGCGCGCAGCGTGCGGAGATCAAGCGCACCACGGATATCTTCCGCGGGCAGATCGTCGACGTGACCGCCAGCGTCTACACCGTGCAACTGAGCGGCACGAGCGACAAACTGGACAGCTTCATTCAGGCCATCGGCACCGCCGCTATCCTGGAAACAGTACGCAGTGGCGTAACGGGCATTGCCCGTGGCGACAAAGTGCTGAGCATTTAAATCAATTAAGCAAATGGCCTGCGTGGCCAAGATAACAGGGGATTTCCATGAAAGTTTTCTACGACAAAGACTGTGACCTTTCGATCATTCAGGGCAAGAAAGTCGCCATCATCGGTTACGGTTCGCAAGGCCACGCTCAGGCGTGCAACCTGAAAGACTCCGGCGTTGATGTCACTGTCGGCCTGCGTAAAGGTTCGGCCACTGTCGCCAAGGCCGAGGCTCATGGCCTGAAAGTGACTGACGTCGCTTCTGCCGTTGCTGCCGCCGACCTGGTCATGATCCTGACCCCGGACGAGTTCCAGTCCCAGCTGTACAAGAACGAAGTCGAGCCGAACCTGAAAAAGGGCGCAACACTGGCGTTCTCCCACGGCTTCGCGATCCACTACAACCAGGTTGTGCCGCGCGCTGACCTCGACGTGATCATGATCGCGCCGAAGGCCCCGGGCCACACCGTGCGTACCGAGTTCGTCAAGGGCGGCGGTATCCCTGATCTGATCGCGGTTTATCAGGATGCTTCCGGCAACGCCAAGAACGTTGCCCTGTCCTACGCTTCGGGCGTTGGCGGCGGCCGTACCGGCATCATCGAAACCACCTTCAAGGACGAGACTGAAACCGACCTGTTCGGCGAGCAGGCTGTTCTGTGCGGCGGTACTGTCGAGCTGGTCAAGGCTGGTTTCGAAACGCTGGTCGAAGCTGGCTACGCGCCGGAAATGGCTTACTTCGAGTGCCTGCACGAACTGAAGCTGATCGTTGACCTCATGTACGAAGGCGGTATCGCCAACATGAACTACTCGATCTCCAACAACGCCGAATACGGCGAATACGTCACCGGCCCTGAAGTCATCAACGCCGAATCCCGTCAGGCCATGCGCAACGCTCTGAAGCGCATCCAGGACGGCGAATACGCGAAGATGTTCATCAGCGAAGGTGCTACCGGCTACCCGTCGATGACTGCCAAGCGTCGTAACAACGCTGCGCACGGTATCGAAATCATCGGTGAAAAACTGCGCTCGATGATGCCTTGGATCGCGGCGAACAAAATCGTCGACAAGGACAAGAACTAAGCTTTTCCGGTTCACCGCCGGACTACAGCTGGTTTACATGAAAAAGCGCGGCCCATCGGTCGCGCTTTTTCGTTATGGGTCAGGCTCTGGTATAAAGCTGCAATTGTTTGCAGGCGAACCCTCGCCGCAGACCTGTGTCGAACCTTTTCATACCGCTGCAAGGTAATCTCCATGAGCGAACGTCCTGAAGAGCCCGTCAAGGCCTCTGACGCTGAAAGTCTGCTACCTATCGATGAACACGTGGAAGAGGGCCATGACGCCGAAGGCCGGCAGGTCCGGCATCGGGGTATCTACCTGCTTCCCAACCTGTTTACCACGGCGAATCTGTTCGCGGGTTTCTACTCCATCATCAGCTCCATGAGTGCGCAAAGCGCCATGAGCGCCGGTGATTTTGCCGGGGCAAGCAAGTATTTCGCATTCGCTGCGATTGCGATCTTCGTGGCCATGGTGCTCGACGGCCTGGATGGTCGTGTGGCGCGCATGACCAACACGCAAAGCGCGTTTGGCGCCGAGTACGATTCGCTGTCCGACATGGTTGCCTTTGGTGTGGCCCCGGCATTGCTGGCATTCGGCTGGGCACTGGGTGATATGGGCAAGGTCGGCTGGATGGTTGCCTTCATCTATGTAGCCGGCGCCGCATTGCGTCTGGCGCGCTTCAATACGCAGGTCGGCAAGGCTGACAAGCGCTACTTCATCGGCCTGGCCAGTCCGGCAGCGGCAGGTGTAGTGGCCGGCACGGTCTGGGCATTCAGCGATTTCGGGATTCAGGGCTCCAAGCTGTCGTTTCTCGTTGCGTTGCTGGTCGCGGCCGCCGGTATGCTGATGGTCAGTAACATCAAGTACAACAGCTTCAAAGAGCTGGACTTGAAGGGCCGCGTGCCGTTCGTTGCGATTCTGGCGGTGGTCTTGGTGTTTGCTGTCGTATTCAGCGACCCGCCGCGCATTTTGCTGCTGATATTTCTCGCTTACGCTCTGTCCGGCCCCATTCAGTATCTGCTACGTCGCCGCAAGGCCTAGTCAATGATCTAATTTCCACCATACTCCGTAGTCTATTGGTGCATCAGTTCCCTGGCCTGCGGAGTCATCATGTTAATCAAGCTTCCTTCTGCGTCCGACTCCAAAGAGTCGGACGTCACGCCTGAATCCATTTATCTCTCGCGACGCACATTGCTCGCCAGCTCGCTTGCAGGTCTTGCCGTCACGGCAATGCCGCGCTGGGCGGGGGCCGCAGATGCTTCGCGGTATGCCGATGTAGAGCCAGGCAAAGCGCCAGGCTGGTTCGCGGAAAAACTACCCGCCACGAAATGGCAGGCGGTCAACGTCCAGGACGAGGCGATCACGCCGTTCAAGGACGCAACCCATTACAACAACTTCTATGAGTTCGGTACTGACAAGGGCGATCCTGCCAAGAACGCTGGCTCTCTGCAGACCGAGCCCTGGAGTGTCGTGATAGATGGTGAAGTCGCCAAGCCTGGCCGCTATGCGCTCGAAGACTTCATGAAGCCTTACCAATTGGAAGAGCGGATCTACCGTTTGCGTTGCGTCGAAGCCTGGTCAATGGTCATTCCGTGGATTGGTTTTCCGATCGCTGCGTTGCTCAAGCAGGTAGAGCCGACCTCCAAAGCCAAGTACATCCGGTTCGAAACGCTGGAGGACGCCAAGTCCATGCCGGGTCAGCGCTCGGACTTTGCCCTGATCGACTGGCCTTATGTAGAAGGGCTGCGTCTGGATGAGGCGATGAATCCTCTGGCGATTCTGGCGGTGGGCATGTATGGGCGTGAGCTGCCTAACCAGAATGGCGCACCGTTACGCCTGGTGGTGCCATGGAAGTACGGTTTCAAGAGTGTGAAGTCCATCGTGCGTATCAGTCTGGTCAGTGAGCAGCCGAAGACCACTTGGCAAAGCATTGCGGCAAACGAGTATGGCTTCTATGCCAACGTCAACCCGACTGTCGATCACCCGCGCTGGACGCAAGCCCGCGAACGCCGCTTGCCGAGCGGTCTGTTCAGCCCGAATCTGCGCGACACGAAAATGTTCAATGGCTATGAGGAAGAGGTGGGTTCCTTGTACGCCGGCATGGATTTGCGGAAGGACTATTGATGCGATATCCGTTTTTGCGTCTGGCTGTATTTCTTGCCGCTTGTATTGCGCCTGTGTGGTGGTTGTACCAGGCATGGATTTTTGCGCTCGGACCTGATCCCGGCAAGGTCCTTGTGGAAAACTTCGGAGTGGCGACGCTGGTCATGCTGCTGATCACGCTCTCCATGACACCGTTGCAGCGCCTGACCGGTTGGTCCGGGTGGATTGTGGTGCGTCGCCAGCTGGGCCTGTGGTGCTTTGCCTATGCGTTGCTGCACCTGAGCATGTACGCACTGTTCATTCTGGGGCTGGATTGGGGGCAGTTGGGTGTCGAGCTGGTCAAGCGTCCTTATATCATCGTCGGTGCGCTGGCGTTGCTGGGGTTGCTTGCGCTGGCGCTGACTTCCAACCGTTATAGTCAGCGCCGTCTGGGAGCACGCTGGAAAAAGCTGCATAGGATCATCTACGTAATTCTGGGGCTGGGCCTGCTGCATATGTTCTGGATTGTCCGGGCCGACCTTAAAGAGTGGGCGCTGTATGCGGGGATAGGTGCATTCCTGTTATTGCTGCGCATTCCCGTGTTTGCTCGGCGAATCCCGCGTCTGGGCGGCGCTGCGAAGGCCAGATCGGTAAAAGTTCAAAATAACGGTTGACGCCCTCGCTGAGGTGTCTATAATTCGCCCCACTTCCGGCGCAGACGGAAA
>NZ_JARVSW010000016.1:0-17232 GCF_030208985.1 Pseudomonas sp. MEJ108 | reverse complement strand
AAATCCTGGGGAATCATAGCAAAGGTTTACCTTGGGTTTTTACACAGTCTGGGCCCGGCGCGGCTAACTCGGCGTCCTGCCGAGTTACTCCCGGATCAGCGTCAGGACTCAGCCGTCACTTACGTCGCAATTTGCGTCGTCAGTGCTATCGCGCCAAAAAAGCGCTTTCGTTTATGTGCAGTGCCCAGGAGCAAGGCATAGCGTCGTGTTGCAGCATCACGAGCTTTATACAAACTCAACGCATTGGAACGACAGTCAGCGGCAAATCGCGCTACCAGTTATACGTGACCTTGCCGTAGTAATAAGCGCCGCTGTACCCGTAGGGTGAGAACGTGCTGTAGGCCAGGTTGCCGCCGCTGGAGGAGAAGTCGTTGAGCTTCTCCGGGTATTTGTCGGTGACGTTGTCGCCGCCCAGGGTGAAGACCCAGCTCTTGAGCTTGTAGTCGACCGCCAGGTCCAGCAGCCAGGCGGCGCTGAAGGTCTGGTCGTTGACCTTGTCGGCCTGATAGCTGGTGAACTCGCCGTAGCGGACCAGGTTGGAGTGCAACGCCCAGTTACCGAACGTCAGGTCATTGCCCAGTGTCAGTTTGTGTTGTGGCGTGGTGTCGCCCAGCAAACCGATGCGTTCCCTGCGGTCTACCCGTACCAGATTCACCCCCAACTGATCGAGAATCGCCGGGTTGGCCTTCACGTCGGTGACTTTGGTGTGGTTGTAGTTGTAACCCACCGTGCTGTTCCAGCGCACGCCGTTGTCGAACTGATAGCGGTAACTGGCGACCAGATCGACGCCATCGGTGCTGGTGTCCGTGGCGTTGGTGAAATAGCGGGCACTGGTGTAGTTGATATCGCCTACGCCATTGCTGCGCAGGTAATTGATGGCGGTGTCATTGAGCACCAGATTGGAAGACAGCGAGATACGGTCCTGAATGTCGATGCGATAGACGTCGGCAGTCAAGGTCAGGCTGTTCAGCGGCTGGAGTACCAGGCCAAGGCTGTAGTTACGGGACTTTTCCGGTTTGAGGTCTTCGGCGCCCAACAGTTGTGCAACGTTACTGCCGGCCGGAAACGTGCCCGCTTCCTGGAGGGTGTTGCCAATCAGCTGCGACGACGTGAAGGCAAAATTCTGCTGCGCCAGCGAAGGCGCGCGGAAGCCTGTCGATACGCTGCCTCGCAAGGCCACCTGCGGAGTGAAATCGTAGCGCGCCGAGAGTGAACCGCTGACATTGGAGCCGAAATCGCTGTAGTCCTCGTGGCGAACGGCCGCCGACACGCCCAGTTTCTCGGTCAGATTGGTTTCCAGGTCCAGATACTGGGCGAAGTTGTGTCGCGAGTAACTGCCGGCATCCGCCGCACGGAAACCGCCCAGCCCGGAACTGCCGGTCTGGAAATACGACTCCGCTTGCCCTGCCTCGATCTGATAGCCCTGACGCAGGTATTCCGCGCCAAACGCAACCGATACCGGGTAAGGCAACCACGCTGTATTGAATTCTCTGGACAGATCGAGGCTCAGTTGCTTCTGATCATTGGTCAGCGTGCCGTTGTAGAACGAGCGCGGCGTGTTCAGTCCCAATGAGGTGTTGATGGTTTTGGTGCGCAGCTCATAGGAGTTTTTGCCATAGTTGGCGGACACGTCGTAGTGCCAGTCATACGCCAGCTCTCCGCGCAGGCCCGCGACCAGCGAGATGTCTTCGAGCGTGCCATTGATCAGCGGCAGATAGCCGTTGGGATAAATCGCCGCAATGTTATTCGAGGCATTGCTCGGCCGATAAAATCCGGCGGTTTCGCCACGCCTCTTGCTGTAGCCCCCGAAGCTATAGAACTCCGCCGCATCATTGAAGCTGTATTCAGCGTTGTACTGCAGCTTGCCCTCGTGCGTCTGTGGCTCGCCCTGGCGAAACACCTGCTGACCGTAAGTGGTGGACCCGACACTGGACGCTCGAAAGTCGTCACCGGCACGGTTGGTGTAGTCATTGTTGGCACCTTCACCGGAAAGGTTGAACGTGCCATTGTCGCCTAAAGCAAAACCGGTATTGCCCGACACCTGGCGCTGGATCCCGTCGCCCTTCTTGTATTGGCCGTACTGGCTGGAAATCGACCCGCCGTGGTCGGCGCTTTTGAGAATGATGTTGATCACCCCGGCGATGGCATCGGACCCGTAACGTGCCGACGCACCGTCGCGCAGGACTTCGATATGGTCGATGGCCGACAGCGGGATGGCATTCAGGTCGGCAGGTGCCGAACCGCGTCCGACCGCCCCGCCCAGATTGACGAAGGCGGATGTATGGCGGCGCTTGCCATTGACCAGCACCAGCACCTGATCCGGCGACAGGCCGCGCAGTTGCGCCGGACGCGTCAGCTCCGCACCGTCCACCAGGCTCGGCCGGGGGAAATTGATCGAAGGGATCAAACGTGCCAGCACGGTGCCCAGTTCGCTGGAGCCGGAACTGCGCAGGCTGTCACCGGAAATCACATCGATAGGCGACAGCGAGGCGCTGGCGGTACGCTCCTGCGCACGGGTGCCGGTCACGATCACTGTACCCATGGTGGACGCACCCTGAGTGTTTGCTTCATCTGTCGCTTCTGCGGCGAATGCACTTGCACTGATGCCCGCGACGCTCAGCAAATTGGCTGAAAAAATCGCCGTGGCCAATACACTGCGTTTGAAATTCCCCATACCACTACCCCTTGAAAATCCCTGATCCAGAAACTCTGTTCTGGTTACAACGAGCGATCCGTGCGGCGGACGGTGGCGATCATTACGGTGTCTGATTAATGTTCCGGTAGTCCGATGCGATATAGCTTAATGACATTGATTTAAATATTTAAATATCAATAACGAATAAGCTTCTGCATTTGTGTCAGTACTGAAAAATGCCTGCGATGCAGACAAAAAAAGGCCGCACCTGCCTGAGGATGCGGCCCGAAACTGTTGAAACTGTAGGTGGTATGAATCTTTTACCTGGCAGTGATTACCGACAATTTGGTAATCCCGGCACGTTCGATGGAGGCCATGGCGCGCGCGACTTCCCCGTAGTTGACGCCATTGTCCGCCTGCAATTGCACGCGCACGTCAGGGGCCTTGTCCCTGGCCGCCTTCAGGTTGCTTTCCAGCAAGTCCGGCTGGATTTCGTCCTTGTTGATGAACAGCTTGCCCTGCCCGTCGATGCTCACCACCAATGGGTCTTTCTGCTCCACTGGCGCGACCGATTCGGTCTTGGGCAGGTTGATCGGGATCGAGTTTGTCAATAGCGGCGCGGTAACGATGAACACCACCAGCAGCACCAGCATCACGTCTACCAGCGGCGTGACGTTGATCTCGCTCAGCACTTCATCGGTGTCTTGCGTGGAAAAAGCCATCTCAGGAGGCCTCCTGCACTTTCTGCCCGGCGTGTGCGCCTGCAGCGCCGGACTTCAATACCGGATGCAGCAGCACACGGAAGGCACTCTTCTGCGCCAGGCTATAGAAGTCATGGGCAAAGTCATCCAGATCGGCAGCCGTCAGTTTCAGGCGTCGCAGAAAGTAGTTGTAGACCAGCACTGCAGGCACTGCGACGGCAATGCCGACACCGGTTGCCACCAGCGCCGCGCCGATCGGCCCGGCCACCGTTTCCAGGCTCGCGGAACCGGCCGCACTGATGCCCTTGAGGGCCGACATGATGCCCCAGACCGTACCGAACAGACCGATGAAAGGCGAAGTGCTGCCGATGCTGGCGAGGATGGCCAGACCGGTTTCCAGCGAGCGGCGCTCGCGGACGATCTGCTGACGCAGGGCGCGCTCAAGGCGGTCCTGATGGTTGATGGACTGACTGAGGTCATGGGCCTGCGCGCCATCCGCCACCTGAATGGCGGCGTAACCGGCCAGCGCGACCCGAGCGGCAGCGCCCGGTTGCTCGTGGGCCAGTTGCGCGGCTGAATCCAGGCTCGATGCCGCCCAGAACTGCTTGTGGAACTTGCGATCCTGAGACTTCAGGCGCGAAAACTGCACGCCCTTGAGCAGGGCCAGGCCCCAGGTCGCGACGGAAAAAATGACCAGCAGCCAGATGACCGCGTGTTCGATGGATTCAAAAGGCGAAGCAATCAGGTTCATGGCGCAGCTCTCTCTATGAACAAAGTCTGAACAAGGCATGGGTTGTGTCGCGATGCGCCTTTGGTTCAGGTAGCTCGCCAGGTCATTCGAATAGCCGGGTTTGATCTTGAAACGTTATTTGATCTTGAAGCCTCATTTGATCTTGAAATCAATGGGCACGCTGACCCAGCCATCCTGGGCGACATCGCCCTGCTTGGCCGGAACGAAACTCCAGCGTTTCACCGCCGCCAGCGCGGCGTCGTCGAGCTGGTCGCGGCCACTGCTCTTCTGTATCTGAATCTCGCCGGGTTTGCCGCTGGCCAATACATGTACGCGCAACAGCACAGTGCCTTCCCAGCCACGACGCATGGCCAGCGATGGGTATTCCGGGGCCGGGTTGCGCAGGTAACCCGCGCTGGCCGAGGCCGGGGTCACCGGCTTTGGTGCGGGCGCTGCCGGCGGCGCAGGCGCGGCGACAGGGGCTGCAGGTACAGGAGGTGCGGGTGGCTGCTCAACCGGTTTGGCCACTGGTTTTACAGCTGGCTTGAACACCGGTTTGGGCGGCTGTGGCTTGGGAATCCGTTTGGGCGGTGGCGGCTTGACGGCCAGTTCGTCCTCGACCGGAGGCGGCGGCTCGACCACCGGCTGCACGACAGGCTCGGGCGTTGGCGGCGGTGTTTCCACAACCGGTGGCGCAGGCTGGGAAAACTCGATGGTCATCGGCGGAATTTCAGGTGGCACCACCGGCAACGCTGGCGTCGGGTTCTGGCTCAGCCAGTAAATGATCGCGCCATGGAACACCAGCGCCAGCGCACCGAGCAAAATGGCTTCGCGCCGCCCCAGAATCGGCTTGGGGGTGCTTTGCAGCCGCGCTAACGCCAGCGGCGCACGGAAAGGACGCCCAAGATCGACCAGGTCGCCACTCGGCGTCTGGCGCCAGGGCACGTCATGTGCACTGGCTGCGGTCTGGACATTGCCCATTGATACACTCCTGCATTTTCATGATAAAAATCCAGGTTCTGTTGGTATCAGTCACCTTCCTAAGGCCGAAGTGGCGAGGCAATCATCGCCGAAAAAGGCTTGTTCCTGAAAAGAATATTTGGTTCGTCGGTTAGATCTTAAATACATATAAAGACCTGATTGACTGCTTTCTTGGACTCGGTCGGAATGCGGCATGAGTGTACGGAAAAGACTAGGGTGCCGACGTTCCGCGTCAGCTCTTGAATGTGCAGTGCGGCGCAGAGTTGTGACGCGGAGCGTCACGAAAGGCATTCCCACGCCGGAGCGTGAGGAACGATAGTCGTCAGGCAGATCATATCGTGCCGACGCTCCGCGTGGGCATGCCGTTCTGGACGCTCTGCGTCCTCTCTTGAATGAGCAGCGTGGCACAGAGTTGTAACGCAGAGCGTCACGAGAGGAGTTCTCACGCTGGAGCGTGAGGAACGATAGTCGTCAGGTAGATCACTCGACGCTCCGCGTCCGATTCTGCAAGCCTCAATGGCCGCTGTGATCGCCGTGGCTGCTGTGCTCGTCGCTGGTCAGTGACTTGGCGACTGCGGTGACCTGGATCGATTGCTTCGCGCCCTTGGCGTCTTCCACGGTCAGGGTCAGAGGCACCTGGTCGCCTTCTTTGACCTGGGCGGCCAGGCCCATGAACATCACGTGGTAGCCGTCGGAATCGAGCATCACCGGTTTGCCGGCTGGCAGGTCGACCGAGTTGACGCGCTGCATGCTCATCACATCGCCTTTCATGCTCATCTCATGGATCTGCACGGTTTTCGCAACAGGTGAAGCAACGTCGACCAGCTTGCTGTCGGTGTCCGCAGTGATGCGCATGAACGCGCCCGTGGCTGACTGGCCTGGCACAGTGGCACGCACCCAGGCGTCATCGACGTGTGTTTCGGCCAGGGCCTGAGCGCTCAGGCCCAACAGCGAAAGGGTCAGCAACAGCGGTTTTGCGACGTTACGAATCAGAACGGTCATCAGCATACTTCCATCAAAGTGAGCAGATCTTCGGTGCATTGTTGGGCGGACAGCCTGTGCGACAACCCCAGGCGCAATACACCGCGGGTGTCGTAGACGTAACTGGTGGCAGTGTGCGAGATCGTGTAGGTGTCACCCAGCGGGACCTTCTCGAAGAATACGCCGAACTCCTTGGCCGTTGCCGCCGTTTCTTCAAGCGTGCCGGACAGTGCGACAAAGGTCGGATCGAAGGCCTTCACGTAGGCGTCGATCACTTCGGGCGTGTCGCGCTCCGGGTCCAGGGTAATGAACACCACCTGCAGCGTTTTGCCCTCCTCGCCCATCAGTTTCCTGATCTGCGCAGCCCGCGCCAGCGCCGTGGGGCAGATGGCCGGGCACTGGGTGAAACCGAAGAAGATCATCGGCATGAGGCCGCGAAAGCTGGACAAGGTCTTGACGTTGCCTTGCGAATCCTTGAGCCGGAAGTTGCGGCCGACAATCTCGTTGCTCATGTCCTTGCCGTGCTTGAACGGCAATGCGTTGGAACTGCCGCAGCCGGTCAGCAGGCCAAGGCTCAGCAACGAGAGGCCGGCGACCACCTCGCGGCGTGTCAGATGTTGCGTCATGTCATGCGTCCCCTGAGGATAAGGCGCGTGGATTCAGACAAATTCAAAGGCGGCGAATTTACCACTCAAGGACAATGGGGAATACCGCCAATCCTGTATCAAGGCATGAGCAGACGCGCAAACGTCGCGCTCATGGGCTGCAATAGGTCATGCGACAAAACAGCACAGGCCTGCTTATCGTGCCGCCGCGCCCTGCAGGAAAAACTGGGTCACCAAAGCGCCCATGCCGACGCGTGCCACACGGCCGCGGCGTTCGGCGTCGACCATCCCGGAGAGCAGCGCTGCGAACATTTCGGTAAGGACAGCGGCACCGACGTCGATCCGGAACAAACCTTCACGCTGACCGCGCAGGAAGAACGCATCGAGGGCGTCGGAGTAAGGCAACCAGCGGCGCCCACCGCTGCTTTCATCGAGCGAATCCGGGCGCCACTGGAATACCAGAAAGACCAGCATTTCGCGGTGCATGAGGTGGTTGTCGACCAGCCGCTGAAGCGCTTCCAGCGGCGGAGCATGCTGCAGATCCGCGTCGGCAACCATCTGGTTCATCAGGTCCGAGGCGTGATTGAGCAGCAGTTCCACGAGGTTGGCGCGGGTGCCGCAGAAGCGGTTGAGCGTCGCCTTGCTGACGCCAGCTGCCTGAGCAATATCCTTGAGCGTACCGTTGGAATGGTCGACCAGCGCAACGGCCAGGGCCTTCAGAAATTTGTCGTCAGCAGGTAATTCCATTGGTACGTCTTCAACTCGTCTAAGTGGCAGGCGGCGCATTGTGCAGAAACCTTACCGCGTTCTCAAAGCCTATACACAATTAGTCACTAAAGCCTCATGTGAGTCAATATTGACTCATCGCCTTTCAGAGTGGATCATTCTCGGCTTTAGCATCTGATGGCTGCGGCCGGGTGAACGATGAGTAGTTTCAGCGATTGGCGTGTCATGCCTGCAGTAGCCTTGCTGGCAGCGTTGGGTCTGTCCGGGTGCGAGCAGAAACAGCAGCAGGATCACGCTGCATCGACAGCGCCCAAAGAGGTGGAAGCCATTACCGTCAACACCGAATCGTTCACAGTGGTTGACGAATTGCCCGGCCGTATCGAACCCGTGCGTGTGGCGCAGGTTCGTGCCCGGGTGGCCGGTATCGTGCTGAGCCGCAACTTCGAAGAAGGCGCCGACGTGAAAGCCGGCGCAGTGCTGTTCCAGATCGATCCGGCGCCGTTCAAGGCCGCGCTGTCCAAGGCGCAGGGAGATCTGGCACGGACCCAGGCCACGTTGTTCGAAACTCAGGCTACGGTCAAGCGCTATGAGTCGCTGGTGGAAATTGAAGCGGTGAGTCGTCAGACCTTCGACACGGCCCGCTCCGCGCTGCAAAACGCTGTCGCAGCGAAGCGTTCAGCCGAGGCCGATGTGGAAACAGCCAGGCTGAACCTGGGCTATGCCACCGTCAAGGCGCCGATTTCGGGCCGCATCGGCCGCGCGATGGTCACCGAGGGCGCGCTGGTCGGTCAGGGCGAAACCACCCTGCTGGCCACCATTCAACAACTCGACCCGGTCTACGCCGACTTCACCCAGCCGGCTGCCGAGGCCTTGCAGATGCGCGCTGCAATACAGGAAGGCCGCTTGCCCAAGGGTGGCGAAGACGCGTTGTCGCTGAGTGTCGACGGCACCGACTACACGAGCACCGGCACCCTGCTGTTTACCGATGTTGCAGTAGACCGGACCACCGGCCAGGTGTCGTTGCGGGCCCGCTTTGCCAATCCCAAGGGCGTGCTGCTGCCCGGTATGTACGTGCGGGTACGCACACCGCAACGCGTCGACAGCAACGCCATTCTTGTTCCGCAACGTGCCGTTCAGCGCTCCGGTGACGGTGCCGCCCGCGTGCTGGTGATTGCCCAGGACGGCACGGTCGAAGCGCGTCCGGTCAAAACCGGGGCGATGCAGGATTCGCGCTGGCAGATCACCGAAGGCCTGAAGGCAGGCGAACAGGTCATTGTCGGCAACATGACCGGGCTCAGCGCCGGTGACAAGGTCGCCCGCAAATCGCCCTCCGCCCAGCCGCAGGCCAAGGCGCAATAAAGCCGCCTTCAGCGCGACCGAGGATCATTGTCCATGTCTCTCTTCTTTATCAAGCGCCCCAACTTCGCCTGGGTACTCGCCCTGTTCATCCTGCTCGCCGGGCTGATGGCGCTGCCGTCCCTGCCCGTGGCGCAGTATCCGGACGTGGCGCCACCGCAGATCACCATCACCGCGACCTACCCCGGCGCATCCGCGAAAGTGCTGGTCGATTCGGTGACCAGCGTTATCGAGGACGAGCTCAACGGTGCCAAGGGGATGCTGTATTACGAGTCGACCAGCAACTCGACCGGCAGCGCGGAAATCAACGTGACGTTCGTGCCGGGCACCAACCCGGACCTGGCTCAGGTCGAGGTGCAGAACCGTATCAAGAAAGCCGAAGCGCGCCTGCCGCAGACGGTCCTCAGCCAGGGCCTGCAGGTCGAACAGGCCAGCTCCGGTTTTCTGTTGATCTACACCCTGAACTACAAGGACGGCGCGGCCAGCAAGGATACTGTCGCGCTGGCCGACTACGCGGCACGCAACGTCAATAACGAAATCAGCCGGGTGAACGGTGTCGGCAGGCTGCAATTCTTCGCCGCCGAAGCCGCGATGCGGGTCTGGATCGATCCGCAGAAGCTGGTGGGCTTCGGCTTGTCCATCGACGACGTGAATGCCGCCATCCGGGCGCAGAACGTGCAGGTTCCGGCAGGCAGTTTCGGCAGCAGCCCGACCTCGTCACTGCAGGAGTTGACCGCCACCCTGGCGGTCAAGGGCACGCTGGACAACCCGGAAGAGTTCGGGCGCATCGTTCTGCGTGCCAACGAAGACGGCTCTGCGGTGCACCTGTCCGATGTGGCGCGTGTGGCGGTCGGCAGCCAGGATTACAGCTTCGAATCACGCCTGAACGGGCAACGCGCCGTCGCCGGTGCCGTGCAACTGTCGCCGGGTGCCAACGCGATCCAGACGGCCAGAGCCGTCGAGCAGCGGCTCACCGAGCTATCGGTCAATTTCCCGGAAGGCGTCGGGTTTTCGATACCGTACGACACCTCGCGCTTCGTCGACGTGGCCATCGACAAGGTGATCTACACCCTCATCGAAGCCATGGTGCTGGTGTTTCTGGTGATGTTCCTGTTTCTGCAAAACATCCGTTACACGCTGATCCCGACCATCGTGGTCCCGGTGTGTCTGGCAGGGACACTGGCGATCATGTACCTGATGGGCTTCTCGGTGAACATGATGACCATGTTCGGCATGGTGCTGGCCATCGGTATTCTGGTCGACGACGCCATTGTGGTGGTGGAGAACGTCGAGCGGATCATGGCTGAAGAAGGCCTCTCTCCCGCCGCCGCCACGGTCAAGGCGATGCAGCAGGTTTCCGGAGCGATTTTCGGCATCACGCTGGTCCTGGCCGCCGTGTTTCTGCCACTGGCGTTCATGGGCGGCTCGGTCGGGGTCATCTACCAGCAGTTCTCGCTGTCGCTGGCCGTGTCGATTCTGTTTTCGGGTTTCCTGGCCCTGACGTTCACCCCGGCGCTGTGTGCCACGCTGCTCAAGCCGATCCCGGCCGGGCACCATGAAAAGCGTGGTTTCTTCGGTGGTTTCAATCGTCTGTTCGGCAAGTTCACCCACCGTTACGAGCGCGTCAGTTCCAGCATGATCAAGCGCGCCGGACGCTACATGCTGCTGTACGTCGGTATCGTCGGTCTGCTGGGCTTTTTCTACCTGCGCCTGCCGGAGTCCTTTGTACCCGTGGAAGATCAGGGCTATCTGATCATCGACGTGCAACTGCCTCCCGGTGCCACCCGGTCGCGTACCGACCTCACCGCGCAATTGCTCGAGAACTACATGCTGTCCCGTGAAGCCACGGGCGCGGTGACCATGCTGCTGGGGTTCAGCTTCTCGGGCATGGGTGAAAACGCCGGTCTTGCGTTCCCGACCCTGAAGGACTGGTCGGAGCGCGGCAAGGGCCAGTCGGCGGCTGAAGAAGCGGTGGCGTTCAACCAGCATTTTGCCGGGCTTGGCGACGGCACGGTGATGGCGGTAACGCCACCGCCCATCGACGGCCTGGGCACCTCGGGCGGTTTCTCGCTGCGTCTGCAGGACCGCGCTGGCCTGGGCCGTGAAGCCTTGCTGGCGGCACGCGACAAGCTGCTCGGCGAGGCCAACGGCAATCCGAAGATCCTCTACGCGATGATGGAAGGTCTGGCCGAAGCGCCGCAATTGCGCCTGAGCATCGACCGCGAAAAAGCCCGGGCGCTTGGCGTGAGTTTCGAGTCGATCAACAACGCCCTGTCCACCGCCTTCGGATCCTCGGTGATCAGTGACTTTGCCAATGCCGGACGTCAGCAGCGCGTGGTCGTGCAGGCCGAGCAAAGTGCGCGAATGACCCCGGAAAGCGTGCTCAAACTCTACGTGCCCAATAGCAGCGGCACGCTGGTGCCGTTGGGTGCCTTTGTTTCGACGCACTGGGAACAAGGCCCGGTGCAGATCGCCCGCTACAACGGCTACCCCGCGTTCAGGATTTCCGGCGACGCAGCGCCGGGGGTCAGTACCGGCGAGGCCATGGCGGAAATCGAACGGATCGTTTCCAAGCTGCCGCAAGGCATCGGTTACGAATGGACCGGCCTCTCCTATCAGGAAAGAGTCGCCAGCGGCCAGGCGGCCGGACTGTTCGGCCTGGCGCTGCTGGTGGTGTTTCTGCTGCTGGTCGCACTGTATGAGAGCTGGGCGATCCCGCTGGTGGTGATGCTGATCGTACCCGTCGGCGCGTTGGGTTCCGTGCTGGCCGTGACAGCCGTGGGCATGCCCAACGATGTGTATTTCAAAGTCGGCCTGATCACCATCATCGGGCTGGCGGCGAAAAACGCGATTCTCATCGTCGAGTTCGCCAAGGAGCTGTGGGATCAGGGCCATTCACTGCGCGACGCGGCGCTTCAGGCTGCGCGACTGCGCTTTCGGCCGATTGTCATGACCTCGCTGGCCTTCATCCTTGGCGTGGTGCCGCTGACCCTGGCCACCGGTGCGGGGGCGGCGAGCCAGCGCGCCATCGGCACCGGCGTCATCGGCGGCATGCTCAGCGCGACGCTGCTGGGCGTGGTTCTGGTGCCGATATTCTTCGTCTGGGTCCTGTCCGTGCTGCGCCGCAAACCGCATGCGCAACAGGCTACCGAAGACCAGCAGCTGCCTGAGAAGCGCTAGGCCAGAGACGGCCGGCGGGCATCAATCCCGCTGGCCCGACCTTGGCTCCGTGTCGGCTTGCGCGTCCGTAGCGGACTTGACGCGGGTCCAGGCCGGTAACGTACTGGTCGCGATTTCCGACGCCACATTCACCCGGTTGCGCCCCTGCGACTTGGCGGCATACAACGCTCGGTCGGCAAGCTCGATCAGGCCGCGCTGATCCAGTTGGCGATCCGTGCCGACGAATGTCGCAACACCGAGGCTGATCGTCACGATGCCAAACGGGCTGGCGGGATGCTCGATCTGCTCGTCACGGATCGCCCGCAGGATCTTCTCGGCCACCTGGCGAGCGTTCGACTCATCAGTACCGGGCAACACCACCGCAATCTCTTCACCGCCATAACGGGCGGCGACGTCACTGGGACGACGAATGAACTGCTCGACCACTCGGGCCAGCGCAATCAGGCATTCGTCACCGGCCAGGTGACCGTAATGATCGTTATAGCGCTTGAAATGATCGGCATCGATCAGAATCAACGACAGCGGGCTGCGCTCGCGTCTGGCGCGCTTGAATTCGACTTCCAGAAACTGATCGAAACGTCTGCGATTGGCCAGCCCGGTCAGTTTGTCTTCGGAGGCGATCAACTCCAGGTGCTGGTTCAGCTGGATCAGGGCCGCCTGGGAATCGAGCAACTGGTCTTCTGCGCGTATGCGACTGTGAATATGCCCGATCAGACGAACGCCGAGTCCGACCACCAGTCCGAGCAGCACCAGCATGACCAGAATGGACTGTTTGGTCTGACCCAGCCAGTCGAGCATGGCTTCTTTCTGACCCAGCGCAACCACGGTGACGATCGGGTAGACATCACTGCGTTTGAACGCATAAAAACGCGCAACACCGTCAATCCTGGAAACGAACTGGGCGGTACCGGACACTTGGGCGCGTTCCGACTTGAAAATAGGCGTCGATGACAGATCGCGACCGATCTCCTGCTCCAGATGGGGATAGCGCACTCGCAATTGCCCGGCGGTCGACGTCAGACTGATGATGCCGGTTCGACCAACCTTGATATCGGAATAGAACTTCAACAGGTGATCGACACCGATGGTCACAACCATCAGCCCGGCAAAACTCGCGTCGGGATTATTGATGCGCCTGCTGACTGATATGACCCATTCGCCGGAGGCACGGCTGCGAATCGTCGGGCCGATATAAGGGGTTTTGTCAGGCGTCTGCAGGTGGTGCTGAAAGAACTCGCGCTGCCCGCTGTTGATGCCAATGACCTTGGGATTGCTCGAGAAGATGCAGTACCCGTCGGCGTTGTACAGCGACACGGTATCGATCTGCGGCAGCGCGCCCATTTCACGCGCAATGACCCACCTGAGACGCTCGATCTGTTCAGGCCCGACGCCGTCCTTTTCGACACGCTCCGTCAGGCCGATCAGCATCAGCTCGCTTTGCTTGAAAATACCATCCGTGTAGGTGCTCAGCGCTCCAGCCAGATTGATCGTGCTGGTCTGGATGTTTTCCAGGGTGTTGCGGCGTGCGGTCCATGCTTGCCAGGCCATCAACATCACCACGCAGGCGCACACTACGAAGATCAGCCATGACGCAAGCCGAAGGTCGCGTTTCAAAACTTGCCTCCACAACAGGTGAGAACCAGTGCATCTGGTTTTTCTGAAAACCGGACCTGATTGCTCAGGGGCCATCGACAATCCTTTCGCTATCAACTGCCGTTGTCGGCAAGTGCTCGGCCATACCTGGAAGGCCTGGCATCGATAAAAGCATGCCAGAGAGTGGCATCATAATGCCACGTACAACTGTCTATGGGTTGATCGGGGTTGAACATACGGACACAGGCGCACACTGGATCACAGTGGCGCCTGATTTTATGGCGGGCGGTAAGCGCGACCGGCTTACAGGGGCAAGGCGGGGTTGTCGGTATTGGCCGGGGTCAAGCCGTCTCGGCGACAGGTTTGCGTTGTGCAGCAGCTTCCAGTTCGCGTACCAGAGGCAATACGTACTGGCCGAAATAGGCGACTTCTTCCTGGAAATGCAGGAACGCCGAAAGCACCAGGTCTACGCCAACGGACTTGAGTTCCACGATGCGCTCGGCAATCTGCCGGGGTGTGCCAATCAGGTTAGTCTTGAAGCCATCGTTGTACTGCACCAGATCCTGAAAGGTGGATTTGGCCCAGTTACCCTCGCCTTCCGGACTCGACTGGCCGGCCTGTTTCGCGGCATCGCCAAAAGCGTTGACGGCTTCCGGGTCAGCCTTGTCGACGATTTCGGCCAGCACGGCCCGCGCCTCCTCTTCGGTATCCCTGGCAATGATGAAGGCATTCACGCCGATCTTCACCGAATGCCCGTTCGCGGCTGCCTTGGCTCGAATGTCATCGACCTGCGCCTTGATACCTTCGACAGTATTGCCGTTAGTGAAATACCAGTCTGACACCCGCGCCGCCATGTCACGTGCAGCACGGGAGCTGCCGCCCTGAAAGATCTCCGGGTGAGGACGCTGGATCGGCTTGGGCTTGAGGGTGTAATCGTGGAAGCGATAGAAATCACCCTTGAAGGTGAAGTTGTCGGTGGTCCAGATCCCCTTGAGCGCGCGAATGAACTCCTCGGAGCGCCGATAACGTTCATCATGCTCCAGCCAGGGCTCGCCGATGGCCTGAAACTCGCCCTTGAACCAGCCGCTGACAATATTGACCGCCACGCGCCCGGCAGTGAGCTGATCAATGGTCGCCAGTTGCTTGGCGGCAACCGACGGGGTCCATGGCCCGGGCAATATCGCGGCAATGACCTTGAGCTTTTCGGTCGCCGCCAACAGTGCGTGGCTGAAGGCTACGGATTCGTGCTGGAATTCGGCGCCATAGCCGGCGGTAAAGCGGATTTGCGTCAGCGCGTAGTCGAAGCCGGACTGCTCGGCGATCTGCGCCAGCTTGCGGTTGTAGTCGATGGTCCAGCTGGTGCGCTGTTCGATCTTGCTGACGACCAGCCCGCCACTGACGTTCGGGACCCAGTACGCAAATTTTATGGACGATTGGCTCATATCGGTACTCCTCTGGCTGCAAGCTTCCCGAGCGCATTAAGCACAAGGGCCTGCACATCCACAGAGCAGCAACCGTGCCATTGAATAAAATACAGGCAGATCAAGGCGTTGTGACGGCTAAGGTGCGGCGTCAACTGTCCGTGCCATGCCAGGGTGTGGAATGGCTGTTGCCGGAACAACAGCTTCACGGTTTTTTTGGCATGGCGCAGGGTGTGATTTGTTGAAAACAAGCCGACGAGAGGCAGCTCGCCCTGCTATCCAGAATCGTGTTGCAGTAGTAAATTTTGGATCCAACGAACCCGCATTCATCCGCAGGAGCACTGATGAAATTGCATGCCTGTTTTCTGGCCCTGATGATCCCTGGCCTGTCGGCGCATGCCGAAGGCAAAACCCTATCCATCCCCCATGATCCGACCGGTCATCACGCACTGGTAGAAAAAAGCGGCAGCGCAAAGGAACGCGTGGTGATCACCCGGCGTGAAGGCATGCTTGGGGTGATCTACTCCAAGCGGGTGTATAACTGCGCCAACCATACGGTGAACCTGGTCGGCACCGGTTCCACGCTGGAAATCATGGAGCAGGCTAAGGCCGTGAGTGGCATGGGACCGGTGATTCGCGACTCCACGGCTGACTATATTGAATCCGAAGCCTGCAGTTGAAGCCGACTGATCGAGCCTGCCCCGGCTGAATCCGCAACATCCGAAAGCGCCTCCTTTGAGGCGCTTTTTTCGTTTCTGCCGTTGCATTTTGCAACGAGGAGCAGCGGCGCAAAAAACACTTGCACCGAAAGTATTACGGTATACCATCAGACAACAATAACTCATCACGCCGGTGCAGGCGCCAGGATTTAAGCGAGGTAAGTGTCATGAAGTTTTCGTTGTTCGTGCACATGGAACGCTGGGATGACAGTGTCAGTCATCGCCAGCTTTTCGAGGACCTGACCGAGCTGACGCTGATGGCCGAGCAAGGTGGCTTCAGCACCGTCTGGATCGGCGAACACCACGCGATGGAATACACCATCTCGCCAAGCCCGATGCCGCTGCTGGCCTATCTGGCGGCCAGGACCACGCGTATTCATCTGGGCGCCGGCACCATCATTGCGCCGTTCTGGCATCCATTGCGGGTCGCGGGAGAATGCGCGCTGCTGGATGTGATCAGCAACGGGCGAATGGAAGTCGGCCTGGCACGCGGCGCCTATCAGGTGGAGTTCGACCGCATGGCCGGTGGCATGCCAGCCTCCGAAGGTGGCAAGGCGTTGCGTGAGATGGTCCCGGTGGTACGTGCGCTGTGGCAGGGTGACTACGCTCACGATGGCGACATCTGGAAATTCCCGACCTCGACTTCCGTGCCCAAGCCGATCAGCACGCCACCGATGTGGATCGCTGCACGCGACCCTGACTCGCACAATTTCGCCGTGCAGAACGGCTGTAACGTGATGGTCACCCCATTGATGAAGGGTGATGAAGAAGTTGTCGACCTGAAGAACAAGTTCGAAGCCGCGCTGGCCAACAATCCCGAAGTGCGCCGCCCGCAATTGATGGTATTGCGCCACACGCATGTGCATGCCGCAGATGATCCTGAAGGCTGGAAAGTGGGCGCCACCGCCATCGCGAAGTTCTACCGTACCTTCGACGCCTGGTTCGGCAACAAACAGACGCCGGTCAACGGTTTTCTGGCCCCCAGCCCGGAAGAGAAATTCAAGGAACGTCCGGAGTTCGAGCTGGAGAATATCCGCAAGAACACTATGATCGGCACCCCGGAGGAGATCATTCCGCGCCTTCGTCACTATCAGGAGTTGGGTGTCGACGAGTTCAGCTTCTGGTGCGACAACAGCCTGCCGCATGCCGAGAAGAAAAAGTCGCTTGAGCTGTTCATCAAGCACGTGGTGCCGGTGTTTCGTTGAGTGTTGAGATTGCCTGAGAAGCCCAGGAAAATGCTGCTCAGACCATAATATTGATCCTCCACACGCTGTGCACTCATCGTTATGCGCAAGTCCTGGATGCTCCAAATAAAAAGCTTCCAGGCTTCTGCCCGAAGGGCGTAGGAGCGAACTTGTTCGCGAAAGCGCGAGTGTAATCGGCAAAAATACGTCGATTGAGAAGCCTTCTTCGCGAACAAGTTCGCTCCTACGGCCTTCGGCCAGAATCAAAAATCACATTGCGACTCTCGTTCCCACGCGTGGTAATGCCTTTCGTGACGCTCTGCGTCACAGAGCGGTTCTGTGATATCAGGTAGGTTGGGGTCCGGCTCAGATCACCTTTTCGCCCCTCGGCGACCTACTTTGATGGGGCCAAAGTAGGCA
>NZ_JARVSW010000051.1:0-19096 GCF_030208985.1 Pseudomonas sp. MEJ108 | reverse complement strand
TTGCTCACTTTGGTCCCTCAAAGTGAGTCGCCGAGGGGCGAAAAGGTGACCTGAGTCGAACCTCAATCCACCTGATATCGCAGAACCGCTGTGTGACGCGGAGCGTCACGAAAGGCATTACCACGCGGAGCGTGGGAACGATAGTCACAATCGGCAAGAATCAGTGCGTAGCACAAACGCCACTCAGGCAAACCCTACAATAGCCTTGGTCTCCAGATACTCTTCGAACCCCTGCACACCGTACTCGCGACCGTTGCCCGAGCGCTTGTAGCCGCCAAACGGGGCCATCGGATTCCAGGCTGGGTAGTTCAGGTGCACCTGCCCGGCACGAATGCGCGAAGCCACTGCGCGCGCCTGCTCGAGGTCCTGCCCCTGTACATGCGCGCCCAGGCCATAGACCGTATCGTTGGCAATTGCGATGGCCTCCTCGACCGTGTCGTAGGCAATCAGACACAGCACCGGGCCGAAAATTTCTTCCCGGGCAATACGCATCGACGAGTCCACTTCGGAAAACACCGTAGGCCGGGTATAGAAGCCTCGCTCATGGCCCTGTACTCGTCCCGGCCCGCCGCAGATCAGCTTCGCGCCTTCACTCAGCCCGGCATCGATCATCGCCTGGACACGCTGAAACTGCGCCTCGTTGGCGATCGGACCGAGTACCGTTTCCTCCAGTTGCGGATCACCCACAACAATTGCTGCGGCCGTTTCGGCAGCCAGCGCTTCGACTTCTGCCAGTCGGTTCCTGGGCACGATCATTCGCGTCGGTGCGCTGCACGACTGACCCACATTGCGGAACGCGGCCATCACGCCGGGCGGCACGGCTTTGGCGAAGTCGGCGTCGGGCAGGAGGATATTCGGCGATTTGCCGCCCAGTTCCTGAGTCACTCGTTTAACCGTCGGCGCGGCGGCCTGCGCCACCAATGCGCCTGCCCGGTTGGAGCCGGTGATCGAGATCATGTCGATATCAGGGTGGGCCGCCATCGCACCACCGACCTCGGGGCCGCTGCCATTGACCAGATTGAATACCCCCGGCGGCAGACCCGCGTCATGCACCAGTTGTGCGAACAGCAGGGCGCTCAAGGGCGACAGTTCGCTGGGCTTGAGCACCACGGTGCAGCCGGCCGCGATGGCCGGGGCGACCTTGGCGGTGATTTGATACAGCGGCCAGTTCCACGGCGTGATCAGCCCGCACACACCGATGGGCTCGCGGTCGATCGCCGTGCTGCCTTCGACGGTGTGGAAGCGGTAGGTCGCCAGCAGGTCACGTGCGACACGCACGTGTTCTGCGGCCAGCGGCACCTGCATGGCCCGCGCCGAACTGATGGATGCGCCCATCTCCAGCGAGATCGCCTGCGCCAGTTGTTCCTTGCGCTCGAGAATCAGCTCGTGGATCCGGCCGATGACCTGGGCGCGGGCGTGTGGCGAGGAGCCGGACCAGCCGGCAAAGGCTGCCCGCGCTGCCGCAACTGCACGGTCGACATCGGCGGCCGAGCCACTGGCGACATGCGCCACCACTTCTTCGGTCGCTGGGTTGATCACCGCGATACTGACCGGGTCGAGCGGGGCGGACCAACGACCATCGATATACAGTTTCAGCGCGGTGTCCGGATCAACGTGATGGCTGTTCAAGGACTGTGAGGTCATCCAGCGGGCTCCCTGGAGCGATAATGGTCAAGGCCGGGCCGTTTGCTGTCGGGCCGTTCGATACCCATAAGCTAACAAAGCAGTCTGGATAAAAAGCGCCGATCTGCCGGGTTGCAAAGAATAATCTGCTGTATGCAACCCGCTAACATGGCGGACCTGTTTCGGCCGTTTATCCGCGCTGTTTTCAGCCGATCGCCTGAGTCACCAGCGCGAATTGCTGCACATCCGGGTTCGCGGCAGGCGGCGTCCCGAGCACCATGCGCGGTGCCCTGTCGACACACGGCAGACTCAGGCTTTCAAGCCACGCCGCCAGCCCGCAGTCGGCCAGAATGTCGAAGCGCACGAACAGGCCGGGTATCTGTTGCAGCAGGTGTTCAATCAATCGCTGTGCCTGATTTACATCACCGGCAACCACCGGGCCGATGATATGACCGCGGCCGAAGCGACGCAGCAGGGCGATGCCTTGCAACTGGCCTGCGTGTTCAATGCCGACCGCCTGTTCTGCATCGTGCAACAGATCAGTCAACACAGCAGTGCGATCCAGGCCGCTGCCCGCGTTGGCCAGGCGGATCAATTCTGCGTGGTCGGTCGCGCCCAGCGTACGTATCGGCACGTCGTCTTTCGCTGGCGCCAGCCCTGACAGGTCGGCAACGCCCTGATGCTGCTGGATGCGTGCGAAGTCAACGAAACCCAGGCTCTGGTAAAGCGGCGCGCCCAGTTCTGTGGCGTTGAGGATCGGCGTGCGCGGTGCTGTTGCGTCGAGACACAGCCTCATCAAGTGGCGACCGATGCCTTTGCCCTGATGATCATCGCGGACGATCACCAGCCCGATCGAGGACCAGTCACCCTGATGGCAGGTAAACGCCACGCCAACCAGCTGGCCATCGTGCTCGGCGACAAAACCCTCGGAAGTACGTTGCACCATTGCCCAGTCCTGTTCGCGGTGTGGCCACTTGAGGCTCACTGAAAGGGCATGGGCTGCCGGGATATCCGCCGCAGTCACCGGGCGATACTGGTAGTGAGCGTCTGGGGTTGCAGGCATGGCGCCTCCGTTGCGATGAGGTGGGTGAGTGGTTGGGCTCATACCAGCTTTCCGGTGCTCATCAGGCTGGACATGAGCGGCATTTCGATGGCGGTCGGATCGGTGAAGCGGCGAATATCGAACGGGCTGATCAACGTGCGCGTGCTGCCGGTGCTGATCAGCTCGGCCATGACGTCCCCGACGCCGGGGCCAAGCTGAAAACCGTGGCCGCAAAAGCCAAACGCATAGAACAGGCCGTCGACCTTGCCGCTCCTGCCCATGATCGGCAGCGAGTCCGGCGTGTAACTCTCGATGCCGCTCCAGACGCGGATGATGTTCAGCTTTTCTGCGCCCGGTAACAGGCGTTTCATCTGTTTCATCTGGTTGATCAGGCTTTCCGGCTTGAAGTAGGCGCGGCGGTTGAGCATGTCCGGCTTATTGCGATTGCCGCCCCCGATGATGATGTTGCCGCGCGGGATCTGCCGAAAATAGATGACTTCTTCCTTGATCTTGGTAAACACCCCGATCACCGTCGGCAGCGCGTAAGGTATCGGTTCTGTCACCGACATCTGCGGTCCGTTGGGCTCAAGAGGGACAGACTCGCCGAACTGCTCGGCGAGCCTGGCGCCCCAGGCACCGGCAGTGATGAGCAACTGTTCGGCGACGAATAGCTGTCCATCGGCGGTGGTGACCTGAAACTCGCCGCCGACCTTCTGCACCTCGATCACTTCAGTGCGCTCTTCGATTCTTGCACCCGCACGAATCGCCGCGCGGGCAAATGCCGGTGCAGCCAACCGAGGGTTGGCGTGCCCGTCATGGGGCGCATAGGAACCGCCTTTGACTTGTGCACCGAGAAACGGAAAACGGTCGTGCAGCGCCTTGCCGGAAAGGATCTGCAAGTCCAGCTCGCGGGCTTCCGGGGCGGCGGCATAGGCTTCCAGTTCGGCGATTTCGTCTTCGCGATAGCAAACGCGCATGTGCCCGCTGGGAATGAATTCCAGGTCTTCGCCGATCAGCTCCGGCAGGCGCTTCCACAGTGCCCAGGAGCGATTGGACAGTTCCAGTTGGCCGAGAAACCGTCCCTGACGGCGCACGTTGCCGAAATTCACGCCGCTGGCGTATTGGCCGATCTGGTCGCGCTCCAGCAGGGTGACCGAACGGCCGTGCTGGCGCAGAAAAAACGCAGAGGATGCGCCCATGAAGCCGCCGCCGATAATCAGGACATCGCTTTTTTGTGGGGTCATGAGGGGCTCCCGGTCATGTTGATTGGCTACAACGCGCCAGGGCTTCGATCTCGATCAGGTAACCGTGGTGCAATTCCGGGACCGGCACCACCGCGCGCGCAGGGCGATGCTCGCCCAGATAGCCCGCGTAGAGGCGGTCGAAGGCAGGCCAGTGCTGGACGCCTGCGATGTAAATGGTCACTTTAAGCAGGTCATCCGTGCTGCATCCCGCTGCGCCAAGGATGGCCAGCAGATTGTCCAGCGCCACGGCGGCCTGGACCTCGAACGGCTCGCCGACGCTGTGACTGCCATCGGCGCGCACCGGCAGTTGTCCGGAAACATGCAGCGTGCCTTGATGCAGCATCGCCTGCGAATAATGCCCGCCGGGTGCTGCAGCCCCGGGCGTACTGATCGGTTTCATCTCACCAGCCATGCAGACGACTCCAGGTATGGATTGCGCCTTCGCTGTCGCAGGCGTGGTAGTCGGGGAATTGCGCGCCGGTGGCACAGGCGTGATTGGGCAGAATGCGCAGCCGGCTACCGATGGGAAAACGCTCGCTGATGTCGGTCTCGCTGCCCGCAGCAAGCGTGATGATGCCGTGCTCCTGATTGGCACCGGTGACCCGTGCACCGTCGATCCACTCGCCAGTTTCGTTGCACACCTGGCCATAGCCGAAATCCTCACGCTGGCGCTGAGTGCCACGGTCGCGACTCATGGCCATCCAGCCTGCGTCAACGATGATCCAGCCCTTGTCCTGCTGATGGCCGATGACCGTGGTCAACACGCTCAGGGCCAGCTCATCTGCCCGGCATACGCCAATGTTGTGCATCACCAGATCGAAGAACACATACACCCCGGCGCGCACTTCGGTCACGCCGTGCAGGCTCTGCGCCGACAGTGCCGTCGGGGTCGAACCGATGCTGACGTCCGCACAGGGCAGCCCTGCCTGGCGAATCCGCTCGGCGGCGCTGACGCACAGCCTGCGTTCCTGTTCGGCGAGGGCTTGCAGCGCTTCAGGGGTGTCGAGGTCATAACTGGACCCGGCATGGGTCATTACCCCACGCAGTTGCATGCCGCCGTTGACCAGCGTGCTCGCGACCTCGACCAGCGAGGGGTCTTCGACGGTCAGCCCGGAGCGATGACCGTCGCAATCGATTTCAATCCACACGTCGAAACGTTCGTCATGCGCCTGGCCGAAAACCGCAATCGCCCGGGCCGCCGCTACGCTGTCGGTCAGGATGCTCAGGCGGCAGCCCTTGCGCCGCAGTCTGAGTGCCTGCTCCAGCTTGCCGGGTGCAATGGCGACGGCATAGAACACGTCGTCGATGCCTTCGGCAAAGCAGTGCTCGGCCTCCTTTAATGTCGACACCGTGACGCCGCTGGCGCCCGCTGCAATCTGCGCCTGAATGACCGGCAGGCATTTGCTGGTCTTGACGTGTGGGCGCAAGCGCACGCCCAGTTCATTCATGCGTTGTTGCATGCGCTGGATATTGTGCTGCATGCGCGACACGTCGAGCAGCGCGACAGGCGTATCGAGAGAAGACAGGGAGGCTGACATGGAAAGCGCTCGTGTGACTGGGTACGGCAGCCACTCTACGCAGCGATGATGAAGCTGTGGTTCAATGCGTGATCATCAATCCTTAAGCTGAAGTGAATGATCGCCATCGAAGACCTGCGTCTGGCCGTGACCCTGTCGCGCTGCGAATCGCTCAGTGCTGCCGCCAGAATCCTCAATGTTTCGCCGCCCGCATTGTCGATGCGCTTGCGCAAACTGGAGACGCAACTGGGCATCACCCTGGCCAGTCGCGACGCCAGACGCCTGAGTCTGACCGCTGATGGCGAGCGTTTCGCCCGCGAAAGCGCACAGTTGCTGGAGCAACTGGAGGCACTCCCGGAGTCCTTCAGGCAGCGAGATGAACGACTGGTGGGCACGCTGCGCCTGGCAGCGCCGTTCGGTTATGGACGCCAGCGCATTGCGCCGCTGCTGGCGCGCTTCGCCAGGCTGCACCCGCAGTTGTGCCTGCAACTGGACCTGCGCGAAACACCCTGGCCGGACCGTCATGACAGCGATGCGGTGATACACATCGGCAGCCTCAATGACAGCCAGTGGATCGCCATGCCGTTGGCACAGAATCATCGCTGGTTGTGCGCCAGCCCGGCGTATATCGAGCAGCATGGTGTGCCCTCGACGCCCGAGCAGCTGGCCGGCCATCGCTGCATCTGCATTCGCGAAAACGATGAAGACGTCACCCTCTGGCACCTGAGCAAGGGCCAGACGAAAAAGACCCTGCGCATCGAGCCCGCGCTGCTCAGTAACGACGGCTCGGTCGCCCGGCGCTGGGCCGAGCAGGGGCTGGGCATCGTGTTGCGCTCGCAGTGGGACGTCAGCGACGCCATTGCCAGTGGCAGGCTGGTGCGGGTGCTTGCCGATTGGCAGCTGGCCAGTGCGCCGATCAACCTGCTGGTGCCTGTACGCAAGCATCGCAGCGCACGGGTACAGGCGTTGACCGAGTTTCTCGAGACAGCCCTGAAAGCCTGATTCGGCACAGTACCGGCACGCTGTTGGTCGCTGGGTTGAACACCTTAATTGACGCTCACGGCAACGCGCGGGTATAAACCGCGTCTTGTGTTTTTGTCGGATTTTTCTCCATGAGCTTCAGCCCCCTGATTCGCCAGTTGATCGATGCCTTCCGCGTGCTGCCGGGCGTCGGTCAGAAAACCGCTCAGCGCATGGCGTTGCAGTTGCTGGAGCGCGACCGCAGCGGCGGTTCGCGGCTGGCGCAGGCACTGGGGCAGGCGATGGACGGCGTGGGTCACTGCCGCTCGTGCCGCACGCTGACCGAAGAGGAGCTCTGCCCGCAATGCGCAGACCCGCGGCGTGATGACACGCTGCTGTGTGTGGTCGAAGGCCCGACGGATGTCTATGCGGTGGAGCAGACTGGCTACCGCGGTCGTTACTTCGTGCTCAAGGGCCATCTGTCGCCACTCGACGGCCTGGGACCGGAGGCCATCGGCATTCCGCAATTGATGGAGCGCATCAGCCAGCAGGGCACCTTCACCGAGGTGATCCTCGCCACCAATCCGACGGTGGAAGGTGAGGCGACGGCGCATTACATCGCCCAACTGCTCCACGACAAGGGCCTGGTCGCGTCGCGCATTGCTCACGGCGTTCCGTTGGGTGGCGAGCTGGACCTGGTCGACGGTGGCACGCTGGCGCATTCGTTTGCAGGGCGCAAGCCGATTGCAATGTGATGCCGGCCAGCGCCTCGGCTGTCAGTAGCGCGGCGTGATATCGCGTTCGACAGGCGGCGCGTCCGGGTCCTGACCTGCTGGAAATTTGCCTTTCAGGTGCCAGGCGAACGCGATGATTTCGGCAATCGTGCGGTACAGCGGCTCTGGAATACTGTCGCCTAGCTCCATGCGTGCCAACAGCTTGACCAGTTCGGCGTTCTCATAGATCGGCACTTCGTATTCGCGGGCGATGGCCAGGATGGCCTCGGCCAACTGGTCGTCGCCCTTGGCGCTGAGCGTCGGGGCGTGCTGGCCGTCATAGCTGAGGGCGATAGCCTGGCGCGGAGTGTGATCGGGTAGGCTCATCAGGCGTTCTCATCAATCCAGCGTTGTTCGAGCGCGGTGCGCGGACCGCTCGGCGGTGCGCCGTGGCTGCAGGCCAGTTCGCCCACCTCCAGACCGCAGGCTATCAGCCGTTCGCGCAGGTACCCCAGTTCATGTTCGATCAATGCCGCGCTGTCGGGGCGCTCGGCCCATAGCTGGCTGGACAGTGTGCCGCGCAATAGTTGCGCATGCACCTGCAAGGGGCCCAACGGCTCGAGGTCGAACGCCAGGTCGACTTTCCAGAGCTTTTCCCGGGTGTCCTTGATCTCGACACCATCACGGTCTTCGGCCGCTTCCTGATCCGGCTTGTCTTCACGCTGCACCTTGACCTGCAAGGGCACGATGTCGTGGGCGTTGCGCATCGGCACTTCCAGCTGCCAGGTGGTTACCTGGGTGCCGTCGGCGTGGGTACGTGTCTGTTCCAGGCCGCCCAGTTGATGGCTTTGCAGGCGTGAGACCGCAGCCGCAGCGAGCTTGAGGAGGATTTCCAGATCATCCTCCTTCTCGCCACCGCTGACCGCGCGCGATGGCAACGGAAAAATGCTTGGCTGAGTGCGTGCCGCGACCAGGCCCAGGGTGCCCAGTGCATTGCGGATTGCATTGGGCATCGTGCGCGCCAGGGTATTGGACGCCGCCGCTGCGCCGTAAGACATGTTGTCCGGCAGGCCGGGAAGAATCTGGGCGATCAGGCGCATCAGGTTGGCTTTCATGTCCGGCATCTGCGCCGGGTTCAAGCCGGCCAGCAGCCTGGCTTCCAGAAAAGCGCCGCTGGCGTTGAACGCCTGGGCCACGCCTTTGGGCGTGGTCATCTGCTCGACATCGGGCAGGTCGGCGAGCAATTGGTCGATACTGGCCTGCAGCGGCGCGCTGATGGCCGGGCTGTTACTGGTCGGGCTGCCGGACTGCAGGTTTTGCAGGGCGTTGATCAGGGTGTCCAGCGAGCCTTGGCGATTTTGCTGTGCGGACAGTTGCTGCGCCAAGGCCAGTTGGTCGAAGCGACCGGGCAGGGCCACGAAGTTGAGTGCCTGATTGCCTTGTACCTGAGCGCTCAAGAGGCTGCCGACCGTCAGCGGCTGCGGGCTCTCGATGGTCAGACTGGAACCCGCCAGCGCCGTGTTGAGCAGCATCACGATGGAGCGGTAGGTGGGCGTCGCAGCGGCCGGGTTCTGGCCGGCCAGTTGATTGACCGCCTGAGCGATCACCTGGCTGGTCATGACTTTGCCCTGCAGCAGCGTGCCGACCGGTAATTGTCGGGTATCGATGCTGGTCATCGAGTTTTTCATCGCGCTGTTGAGTTGCTGCAGCGTCAAGGTCAGCTCGTTAGCCGACGCCTGCGACACTTGCAGCAGGCTGCCGGGCGTGAACGGGACGCTGCTGGTGACCGGTAAATTGGTCAGGCTGCCGTTGGCGAGCACCAGCCGCAACAGCAGTTGGAAGTTCTGGTTGACCTGCTTGAGGGTCAGCACTTCGGCGTTGGCGGTTTCGCCTTCGGGGATCAGATTTTCCGCCGATTGCAGCATGGTCAGCACTTGCGCGGGGGAGATGCCGGCGCGCAACAGTGTCAGAGTGGCGTTTGTTGCCGGAACGCTGGTGATGTCGCCTGTCATTGAACTATCGACCCGAGGAAATTGCCCCTTTGATAACAGGACTCGCATGTATAATACCGGCCAAAACCGGACCAGCCGCCATTAACTTCTCTTCATGTAACGGCCGTATCAACCCCGACTTGAACCGCGTTTTACTCCGTATGTGTCTGTTTTGGCACATTTCGCGACGCAAAACACTGGAAACGCCCGATGATCCCAGTCACCCCATTTTTGCAAGCGACGGCTCTGGCGTGTGAGCGGGACGGGCGGATGCTGTTCGAAAACCTCGATCTTCACCTGCACACAGGCGACATGCTGCAGATCAGCGGTCCCAACGGCTGCGGCAAGACCAGCCTGCTGCGCCTGCTGTGCGGGCTGATGCAGCCAACGGCCGGGCAAATCCTGCTCGACGCGCAGCCACTGGGCCGGCAGCCCGCCGCACCGGGCCGCAAACCGTTGTGGATCGGTCATGCGCCAGCGATCAAGGATGTGCTGACGCCACTGGAAAACCTGTCCTGGCTCAGTGCACTTCACCAGCCGGACGGTGCCGATGCCGATACCATTGCCACCGCGCTCGATGCGGTCGGGCTGGCAGGTTTCGAGGATGTGCCCTGTCACACCTTGTCGGCCGGGCAGCAGCGTCGCGTCGCGCTGGCACGTCTGTATCTACCGGGCCCGCCACTCTGGCTGCTCGACGAGCCGTTTACCGCGCTCGACCGCCAAGGCATCGAGCAACTGGAAAACCACCTCGCCCGGCACTGTGAACACGGCGGTATGATTGTCATGACCACCCACCACAGCCTGAACCGCCTGCCTGCGGGCTATCGGGACCTCGACCTGGGGCAATGGTCAGCATGAGCAATGTGTTTGTCCTGCTGATGCTTCGTGAGGTGCGGCTGCTGGCGAGGCGTCCGGCAGAGCTGGCCAACCCGCTGGTGTTCTTTGCGATCGTGGTCGCCCTGTTCCCGCTGGCGCTGGGACCGCAGACGCAATTGTTGCAAACCTTGTCGCCGGGGCTGGTCTGGGTGGCGGCACTGCTGGCCGTGCTGCTGTCGCTGGACGGGCTGTTGCGCAGTGATTTCGAGGATGGCTCGCTGGAGCAGTGGGTCCTTTCGCCGCACCCGCTGGCCCTTCTGGTGCTGATCAAAGTGCTGGCACACTGGGTTTTTTCCGGGCTGGCACTGGTACTGTTGTCACCTTTGCTGGCATTGATGCTCGGTCTGCCGGTGCAGTGCCTGCCGGTGCTGATGGTTTCGCTGCTGCTGGGCACCCCGGTGCTCAGCCTGCTGGGCGCATTGGGTGCAGCGTTGACTGTGGGTTTGAAGCGTGGCGGCCTGCTGCTGGCATTGTTGATTCTGCCGCTGTACATCCCGGTACTGATTCTGGGCAGCGGTGCATTGCAAGCCGCGCTGCAGGGCATGCCGGCGACTGGCTATCTGCTGTGGCTGGCCAGCCTGGCGGCGCTGGCGATCACCCTGACACCCTTTGCGATAGCCGCTGGCCTGAAAATCAGCATCGGCGAATAATTGAGGTTCCGGGATCGAGACTTCGATGCCGGTCAACACCCTGGATGTACCCTGATGAAAAGCAACGCCATGAAAAGCAGCATCGGTTGGGCCTGGCTGCACACGCTCGGCTCGCCGAAAGGTTTTTATCGCGTCAGCGCACGCCTGCTGCCCTGGATGAGTGTTGTCGCTGTGCTGTTGCTGGTCATCGGCATGGTCTGGGGCCTGGCGTTCGCGCCGCCGGATTACCAGCAGGGCAACAGCTTCCGGATCATTTATATCCACGTACCTGCCGCGATGCTCGCCCAGTCCTGTTACGTCATGCTGGCCGTGTGCGGGCTGGTCGGGCTGGTCTGGAGAATCAAGCTGGCCGATGTCGCGCTGCACTGCGCTGCACCCATCGGCGCGTGGATGACCGCGCTGGCGCTGGCGACCGGCGCGATCTGGGGCAAGCCCACCTGGGGGGCATGGTGGGTCTGGGACGCGCGACTGACCTCGATGCTGATTCTGCTGTTCCTGTATTTCGGCCTGATCGCGCTGGGCAATGCCATCAGTAACCGCGACAGCGCCGCCAAGGCCTGCGCGGTGCTGGCGATCGTCGGCGTGGTGAACATTCCGATCATCAAGTATTCGGTCGAGTGGTGGAACACCCTGCATCAGGGGTCGACGTTCAGCCTCACGGAGAAACCCGCCATGCCGGCTGAAATGTGGCTGCCGCTGCTGTTCACCACGCTGGGTTTCTACTGCTTGTTCGGCGTGCTGTTGATGATGCGCATGCGTCTTGAAGTGTTGCGTCGCGAAGCGCGCACCCAGTGGGTCAAGGCCGAGATTCTGCGCAGCCTGGGGCACACAGCAGCGCAGTCGGAGAACACGCTTTGAGTTTTGCATCGTTCAGCGATTTTCTTGCCATGGGTCGCCACGGGGTATTTGTCTGGTCGGCCTACGGCCTGTGCCTTGTGGTGCTGCTGATCAACGTGGCGCTGCCGCTATGGGCGCGGCAGCGCTTTCTGAAACAGCAGGCGCGTCGCCTGAAGCGGGGGAATCGCCCGTGAACCCGCTACGCAAAAAACGCTTGTTGATCATTGTCGCGCTGCTGGCCGGTGTTGGTCTGGCCGTGACCCTGGCTCTCAGCGCCTTGCAGGAAAACATCAACCTGTTCTACACCCCCAGCCAGATCGCCAATGGCGAGGCGCCACTGGATACCCGCATTCGGGCCGGCGGCATGGTCGAAAAGGGCTCATTGCAGCGCTCGGCCGATTCGCTGGACGTGCGTTTTGTGGTCACCGATTTCAACAAGTCGGTAACCATCACCTATCGAGGCATTCTTCCCGATCTGTTTCGCGAAGGGCAGGGCATCGTGGCGCTGGGCAAACTCAATGCACAGGGCGTAGTGGTGGCCGACGAGGTACTGGCCAAGCATGACGAGAAGTACATGCCCCCCGAGGTCACCAAGGCCCTGCGTGACAGCGGTCGGGCGGCACCGGCTGCGTCTCCCACACCCGTCAAACAGGGTTGATCGATGATTCCCGAACTCGGCCATCTGGCCATGATTATGGCACTCGGCTTTGCGCTGGTGCAGGCCATCATTCCGCTGATCGGCGCGTGGCGCGGTGACCGCTTGTGGATGAGCCTGGCCCGTCCGGCAGCCTGGGGCCAGTTCAGCTTTCTGATCTTCGCCTTCGGTTGCCTGACCTACGCGTTCATGGTCGACGACTTCTCTGTCGCCTACGTTGCACAGAACTCCAACACCGCGCTGCCCTGGTACTACAAGTTCAGCGCCGTGTGGGGCGCGCATGAAGGTTCGTTGCTGCTTTGGGCATTGATTCTCGGTGGCTGGACCTTCGCCGTGTCGGTGTTTTCCCGGCAACTGCCGCAGGTGATGCTGGCGCGGGTCCTCGCCGTGATGGGCATGATCAGCCTGGGTTTCCTGTCGTTTCTGATCCTCACCTCAAATCCGTTCGCGCGTCTGTTGCCGCAGATGCCCGCGAATGGACGTGATCTGAACCCGTTGTTGCAGGATATTGGCCTTATCGTGCATCCGCCGATGCTGTACATGGGCTATGTCGGCTTCTCCGTGGCGTTTGCATTCGCCATCGCCGCCTTGCTCGGCGGTCGACTCGACGCTGCCTGGGCGCGCTGGTCCAGGCCGTGGACGCTGGTGGCCTGGGCCTTTCTCGGCATCGGCATCAGCCTGGGCTCATGGTGGGCGTATTACGAGCTGGGCTGGGGCGGCTGGTGGTTCTGGGACCCGGTGGAAAACGCCTCGTTCATGCCTTGGCTGGTCGGCACTGCGCTGATTCACTCGCTGGCGGTCACGGAAAAACGTGGCGTGTTCAAGAGCTGGACGGTATTGCTGGCCATTGCTGCGTTTTCACTGAGCCTGCTGGGCACGTTCCTGGTCCGTTCCGGGGTGCTGACCTCCGTGCACGCCTTTGCCTCGGACCCGGCGCGCGGCGTGTTCATCCTGATGTTCCTGCTGGTCGTGGTGGGTGGCTCGCTGACCCTGTTCGCGATTCGCGCACCGGTGGTCAAAAGCCAGGTCGGATTCGGCCTGTGGTCGCGGGAAACCCTGCTGCTGGGCAATAACCTGTTGCTGGTGGTTGCCGCGTCCATGATTCTGCTGGGCACCCTTTATCCGCTGGTGATCGATGCCATGAGCGGCGCCAAGATGTCGGTCGGGCCGCCGTACTTCAATACACTGTTCGTGCCATTGATGGGCTTGCTGCTGGTGGTGATGGCGGTCGGCGTACTGGTGCGCTGGAAGGACACGCCGCTGAAATGGCTGCTCGGCATGCTGGCCCCGGTACTGATTGGCAGCGTTGTTCTGGCGGTGCTTGCCGGTCTGCTGCTGGGCGATTTCCAGTGGGCGGTGCTGGCGACCCTGATGCTCGCCGCCTGGGTGCTGCTGGCCGGGGTTCGCGACCTGCTCGACAAGACTCGCCACAAGGGGCTGCTCAGCGGCGCACGCAGTCTGACCCGCAGCTACTGGGGCATGCAGCTGGCGCACCTTGGCATTGTCGTGTGCGCGCTGGGTGTGGTGCTGTCGAGCCAGAACAGCGCCGAGCGCGATTTGCGTATGGCCCCCGGCGAGTCCACCGAACTGGGTGGGTATACCTTTGTCTTCGAGGGCGCCCGGCATTATGAAGGGCCGAACTTCACCTCGGATCGGGGCACCGTTCGCGTGCTGCGCAACGACGTTCAACTGACCGAACTGCACCCGGAGAAGCGCTTCTACACCGTGCAGCAGTCGATGATGACCGAAGCGGGCATTGATGCCGGTTTCAGCCGTGACCTGTATGTCGCCCTGGGTGAACCGCTGGGCGATGGCGCGTGGGCCGTTCGGGTTCATGTCAAACCGTTTGTGCGCTGGATCTGGCTTGGCGGCCTGCTGACCGGTCTGGGCGGGGTGCTGGCGGCGCTGGACCGGCGTTATCGCACCCGGGTGAAGAACAAGGTGCGCGAGGCGTTGGGTATGTCGGGAGCTGCACAATGAAACGTTGGGTCATGGTACTGCCACTGGTGCTGTTTCTGGGCGTCGCGGCGTTCTTGTATCGCGGTTTGTATCTGGACCCCGCCGAGCTGCCCTCGGCACTGATCGGCAAGCCTTTTCCGGCATTTTCGCTACCGGCGGTGCAGGGCGGGCGGATGTTGAGCCGTGCCGATCTGCTCGGCAAACCTGCGCTAATCAACGTTTGGGGCACCTGGTGCGTGGCCTGCCGGGTGGAGCATCCGGTGCTCACCCGGCTGGCGCAGCAGGGCGTGCTGATCTATGGCGTGAATTACAAGGACGTCAACGCCGACGCGCTGAAATGGCTCAAGGAATTTCATGATCCGTATCAGTTGAATATTCGTGATCAGGACGGCTCTCTGGGGCTCAATCTGGGGGTGTACGGTGCGCCGGAAACCTTCCTGATCGACGCTCAAGGCATCATTCGTTACAAACACGTCGGGGTCATCGACGACGCAGTTTGGCGCGAAAAGCTTGCCGCGCGCTATCAGCAACTGGTTGATGAGGCACGGCCATGAAGCGCCGTCTGCTGATCGTCCTGCTCAGCGTGCTGTGCTCAGGCATTGCTCACGCGGCCATCGACGCTTATGCCTTTCGCGACGACGCCGAGCGCGCGCGCTACAGCGAACTGACCAGAGAACTGCGTTGCCCGAAATGCCAGAACCAGGACATCGCCGACTCCAATGCGCCGATTGCCGCTGATTTGCGCAAGGAAATCTACCGCATGCTGGGCGAAGGGCAGAGCAACCAGCAGATCATCGATTTCATGGTCGATCGCTATGGTGATTTCGTTCGCTACAAGCCGAGCCTCAATGCACGCACCTGGTTGCTGTGGTTCGGGCCGGCCGGTCTGCTGTTCGGCGGACTCGTGGTGATCGGCCTTATCGTTGGCCGCCGCCGCAAGGCGCAATCCGCAAAGGCCGATGAGCTTTCCGAAGATGAAAGGCAGCGTCTTGCCACCTTGCTGGATGAGCACCGCCCATGATCGATTTCTGGATGGCAACCGGGCTGTTGCTGCTGGTTGCGCTGAGCTTCTTGCTGATTCCGCTGTTGCGCGGCCATCGCGCGCAACGGGAAGAAGACCGCACGGCTCTGAACGTGGCGTTGTATCAGGAGCGACTGAACGAATTGCAGGTTCAGCAGGAGCAGGGCGTGTTGTCGGTGGTGCAACTGCAGGCTGCACGTGCCGAAGCAGCGCGCGAGCTGCTTGCCGACACCGAAGGTGCGGAGCCCGACCGGACTTCGCGCCTGGGCAAGCCCTTGCTGCTGCTTGCTGCGCTGCTGGTCCCGGTGTTGGGGCTGGCGGGCTATCTCCAGCTGGGGGCCAGCGACCGGGTTGAACTGAGTCGCGAATTCGCTCGACCACCGACCTCGCTGGCAGACATGACCCAGCGTCTGGAGCGCAGCGTGCAGGCTCAACCGGACTCAGCCGAAAACCTGTATTTTCTGGCGCGCAGCTACATGGCGCAGAACCGCCCGGGTGATGCCGCGCAGATGTTCGAGCGTTCGGTAGCGCTGGCCGGAAGGCAGCCCGAGTTGCTCGGGCAATGGGCTCAGGCGCTGTATTTCGCCAGCGACAAGCACTTCACACCCCAGGTGCAGGCGCTGACCGACGAAGCGCTGCAGGCTGACCCCAGGGAAGTCACCAGCCTTGGTCTGCTGGGGATTGCCGCGTTCGAAACACAGCGCTATCAGGCGGCGGTGGATTACTGGACCCGGTTGCTCGCAGCACTGCCCGCAGATGACGCATCGCGTTCGGCACTGGAAGGCGGCATTGCCCGCGCCAGAGATAACCTCGCCAAACGCGCGGCAGACGCGGCGCCGGCAGTTAAGGCGAAGTCGATTAAAATTCATGTCGAGCTGGCTGCGGCGCTTCAAGGCAAGGTAAGGCCGAACGACAGCGTGTTCATCTTCGCCCGCGCCATCAATGGCCCGGCGGCGCCTTTGGCGGTCAAACGGATTACCGTGGCGGACTTGCCTGCCGACGTGGAACTGAGCGATTCCGACGCGATGATGCCGCAACTGAACCTGTCGAACTTTGCGCAAGTCCAACTGGTTGCGCGAGTGTCTCGCGCAGGGCAGCCAACCACCGGTGAGTGGGTCGGCCGCAGTCAGCCACTGGCCAGTGATTCCGGGGTTCAGCAGGCGTTGACCATTGACAGTCCGGATAACTAGAGAATTCGCTTATGTACCGTACCGCACGCATCACCTTGTTGGGTCTGGTCGTTGGCCTGAGTGCCTGTGCTGTCCAGCATCCGGCACCGCCACATAGCCAGGAGCCGATCCTCAACCTGCCGGGTGGCCAGCAGCCCGGCGCGCCGCGTCCGAGTAGCGCGCCTTCGGAGCCTGCCAAGGCGCCTGCCGCCGCGCCGAAGTCCTCGGCCAGTTTCGCGCCGCCACCGGGTGGCGGCAGCCATTGGGATCCGCGCCTGGGCGTGTACGTGATGGATGATCAGCCCAACACCTTCTATCGCCAGCGCACCTACTATCAGTGGAATGACGGCTGGAGCTGGGCAACCAGCCCCAACGGTCCGTGGCAGGCCACTGATGTCAGCGGCGTGCCGGCAGGGCTGGGCAAACAGTTCAGTAAATGATTCAGGCTTGAATAAAAACGGCGACCTTGCAGGTCGCCGTTTTGCATTGCCTGAGCGGCTTATTTGCCCGGATAGATCTGGTCGAACACACCGCCGTCGATGAAGTGGGTCTTCTGCACCGTGCGCCAGTCACCGAAGTTTTTCTCCACCGAGAGGAAGTCCACTTTCGGGAAGCGATCCGTGTACTTGGCCAGCACCTGCGGGTCACGCGGGCGCAGGTAGTTTTTGGCCGCGATTTCCTGGCCTTCCGGTGACCACAGGTATTTCAGGTATTCCTCAGCCAGGGGGCGGGATCCTTTCCTGTCCACGACCTTGTCGACCTCACTGACCGGTGGCTCGGCTTCTGCCGACACGGACGGGTAGACCACTTCGAACTGGTCGCGACCGAATTCACGGGCGATCATTTCCGCTTCGTTCTCGAAGGTGACCAGCACGTCGCCGATCTGGTTGGTCATGAACGTCGTAGTCGCACCGCGACCGCCGGTATCAAGCACTGGCACATGGCTGAACAGATCACCGACGAATTTCTTCGCCGCCGCTTCATCGCCGCCTTTTTTCAGGGTGTAGCCCCAGGCCGACAGGTAGGTGTAGCGGCCGTTGCCCGAGGTTTTCGGGTTGGGCACGATGACTTCGACGCCATCCTTGATCAGGTCCGGCCAGTCTTTGATCGCCTTCGGGTTGCCTTTGCGCACGATGAACACCGTGGCCGAGGTGAAGGGCGCGCTGTTGTTTGGCAGGCGGCTGACCCAGTCTTCCGGCACCAGCTTGCCATTGTCGGCCAGGGCGTTGATGTCAGTGGCCATGTTCATGGTGATCACGTCAGCCGGCAGCCCGTCGATGACCGAACGCGCTTGCTTGCTCGACCCGCCGAAGGACATCTGCACGGTCACCTCTTCATTCTTCTCGGCTTTCCAGTGCTTCTGGAAGGCGCTGTTGTAGTCCTTGTAGAAATCACGCATCACGTCATAGGAGACGTTGAGCAGCGGCGGAGCTGCCTGGGCAGCGTTGGCAAAAGCCAGGCCGGCGGCCAGTAGCGAGGCGGCGAAGAGTTTAATCACTGCAAGGTCCTTGAGATGAAGCGTCATGTGACAAGCCTGATGGCGTAATGCCGCGACACTATCAGCATGGCGCCTGCGGTTTAAAGACCGAAAAGATCTTTGCTTATGCCTTGTGCTCTGTTTTTGTAAACAATTGATTGCCGCAGCGTGAGCAGAACGCCGCGCCATGCTCGTGAAGGTTTTTCGAGCACACCGGGCAGTCGTGTTTCAGCTGCTCGCCGCGCATGGCGTTGGCCAGCTCGGCGGTGAATATCCCGGTGGGCACGGCGATGATCGAGTAACCGGTAATCATCACCAGCGAGGAGAGCATCTGGCCGAGCGGAGTCTTGGGCACGATATCGCCAAAGCCCACCGTCGTCAGGGTCACGATGGCCCAGTAAATACCCTTGGGAATGCTGGTGAAACCATGCTCCGGACCTTCGATCACATACATCAGCGTGCCGAATACGGTGACCAGTGTCGACACCGTGACCAGAAACACGATGATCTTCTGCTTGCTGCCACGCAGCGCCGCCAGCAGGTAATTGGCCTGCCGCAGGTAGGTGCCGAGCTTGAGCACCCTGAAGATCCGCAGCATACGGATGATCCGCACGATCAGCAGGTATTGCGCATCGCTGTAATAGATCGACAGCACGCCCGGCACGATCGCCAGCAGGTCCACCAACCCGTAGAAACTGAAGGCGTACTTCAGCGGCCGTGGCGAGCAATAGAGGCGCAGCATGTATTCGATGGCAAACATCAGCGTGAAGCCCCATTCGATCCACGCGAAAAGCATCGCGTAATCACGATGAATACTCTCGATGCTGTCGATGATAGTGACCAGCAGACTGAGCAGAATCGCGACCAGCACCGCCTTGTCAAACATCCGCCCGGCAGGCGTATTGGCCTCGAAAATAACAATATGCAGCCGCTCGCGGCGGCTGAGAGAGCTGTCCATGGTGCTTCCCGAATCAAAGATCGGGTGAGCCTAGGAGCATTGGGTGGTTGAGTGCAAGCACACAAGACCTGCGTGAGCGAGCCGGACGACGCTTCGCCTGCTCGCGAAAAGGTCGTTATAGCCCGCGTAAAGGTGACCTGAGTCGAGCCCCCAATCCACCTGACAACGAAAAACCACCGTGTGACGCAGAGCGTCACGAACTGCATTCCAACGCGGAGCGTTGGAACGATAGTCAAGCTGGAGCGTGGGGACGAGATTCAAAATCGCAGTCACTGCCACCGAAATGCTTTTCGAACACGATGGCACTGACAACGCAGAATGCGACGTTAGTGACGGCTGAGTCCTGGCTCTGATCCGGGGGTAGCCTGGCAGGACGCCAGGCTAGCCGCACCGGGCCATGGAGG
>NZ_JARVSW010000058.1:0-19343 GCF_030208985.1 Pseudomonas sp. MEJ108 | reverse complement strand
TGAACACCCCCATTAGGTCGGATTGGTGTCCAACTTCTTGGGGGCAGTCCACTGGAGCGTGCGGAACGATAGGCGTCCACACGCCACTATGCCGGAGCGTGCGGAACGATAGGCGTCCTCAAGACACCGATCGTGCCCATGCTCCGCTTGGGCATGCCTTTCCGGACGCTCTGCGTCCTATCCTGCACAGGCAGCACGTTACTGCGATTCACCGACAATCTGGCGAATCGCGCTGACGAATACCTCGACCGGCTGACCGCCCGAGACGGCATACTGGTCGTTGAAGACCATGGTCGGCACGGAGGTGATACCGCGAGACGTCCAGAGCTGCTCGGCCTCGCGAACCTCGGCGGTGTATTCGTCACTGCCCAGGATGGCCTGAGCACGCAGACGGTCCAGGCCGACCTTCTGCGCCACAGCTGCCAGAGTCTGGTGATCGGACGGGTCTTTCAGGTCGCTGAAATACGCCTCGAACAGCGCCGGCTTCAACGCGTGCTGCTTGCCTTGCTGTTCGGCCCAGTGCAGCAGGCGATGGGCATCGAACGTGTTGTAGATACGCCGCTCGCCGCTGGCAAAGGTGAAGCCGAGTTCAGCACCGCGTTCACGGATGGTTTCGTGAATACCTTCGATCTGTTCCGGCGTGGAGCCGTACTTTTCGGCGATGTGTTCTTTGATGTCCTGCCCTTCGGCAGGCATGTTCGGGTTCAGCTCGAAAGGCTGGAAGTGAATGTGCGCTTGCACCTCATCCCCAAGTGCCTCCAGCGCCTGATCCAGCGCGCGCAGACCAATGACGCACCAGGGGCAGGAAACATCGGAGATGAAGTCGATCTTCAGTGCAGTTGTCATGTCGGCCCTTTTCGGTAAGCAAAGGTCACACGATACACCTCTGCCCATGCCTGACAACCGGGCCGGCTTACAACTGAGCCAGGCTGCGACCGTCTTCATGCTGAGCCTTCAGGTACGGCAGCACTGCACCGAGCAACGGGGCCTTGAAGGCCTCCTGAAAACGGTGCGCCAGCCCCGGAATCAGGCGCAGCTGGCTGCCCTGAATGTGCGCGGCCACATGCACACCATGCATGACCGGCAGCAGCGGGTCAGCCGTGCCATGAACCACCAGTACCGGCAGACGCAGACGGTTCAGCAGTTCCACGCGGCTGGGCTCGGCCAGAATCGCCATGATCTGGCGCTTCACACCCTCGGGATTGAACGCCCGGTCATAGGAAACAGCCGCCTGATGCAGCAATTGCTGGCGATCGTCCTTGACCTGCGGGCTGCCCAGCGCGGCAAGCAGATCGGCCTGTTGCTCGATCGCCACTTCCCGATTGGGCGCGCCGCGCCGCGCCAACAGTTGCATCAGCGCGGTACTGGGCATAGGCAAACCCTGCGCACCGGAACTGGTCATGATCAGCGTCAGGCTTTCGACCCGCGACGGCGCCAGATCGGCCAGATGCTGAGCGATCATGCCGCCCATGCTCGCGCCCAACACGTGAAACTGGCGAATCTGCAATGCATCCATCAGACCCAGTGCATCGTCGGCCATATCAGTCAACGAATAGGGTGCCGAGACAGGCAGGCCAAGTTTGTAACGCAGCACTTCGAACGTCAGATTGGCGTCCGCTGGCTGTTGCACCCACGAAGACAGACCCACATCGCGATTGTCGTAACGAATCACCCGATAGCCCTGCTGACACAACGCGACCACGACCTCATCCGGCCAGTGAATCAACTGCCCACCCAGCCCCATCACCAACAGCAAGGCAGGGTCGGACTCGCTGCCAATACTCTGGTAGGCAATCCGCACATCCTTGAGGTTGGCCATCTGTACAGGAACATCGGTATCACAACGATCGGCCGCAAAAGACGGCAAGCCGCACAGAAGCGCGGCCAGAAAAATTAAAACCCGCATGAAAAACACCAAAAAACAGAACCCCAGTAGGCCGCGAGTCTGATGATGTTTTTCCAAGCGCGCTGCCACACTTGCGTGACAGTTTGATGAATGGCGCTGAGCGGTCGTTAATCGGGTATTACATTACGCAGCGACCTGATCCGCCACCATCAGGTTTTCCCCAAAACGGGCGCGCGCTTCGAGCAACGATTCCTGATGCCAGTTCGAATGCGTATCGCACTCGCCCAGAGACAGAACCTTGTAAACCGGCAGACGATCAAACACCGGGGCCAGCAGCTCCGGTTCGGTCACGCTGTCCAGATGCAACCCTGCAACCGGCAGCAAGGCCGCGACACCCAGGTTGGGCCGCAGGTCACCGTGATAGAGGCCGATGAGCTTCTTCAACGGCGAATACTGAAGAATGTGATAGGCACGTTCGAAGGCGTTGCTCCATGCCAGCGGCAGGTCGAGCGCGAGGATCGGTTCGTCGATCTGAATCCACTCGACACCGCGCGCAGCCAGACGCCCGAAGATCTCGCCATACACCGGCAGCAGATGCTCCAGCAGGTCGAGGCGATCTACCTCGTCACCCTGAACGTCACTTAGCCAGAGCAGTGTCAGAGGACCGATCAATGCAGGTTTGCGGCCTTGTTCGCCTGCTTCAGCGACGCTCGCCAGCAAAGACGCCCAATCGGGCTGAAAACGCTGGTCGCGTTTCAGGTGTGGCACCTGCTGCGGGTAACGCGCCATCAACCAGGTGCGCAATTCGGCGCCCGTGGTCGTAACACCCTGATCCTGTTTCCAGAAAGCCTGCAGAGCGTGCTGCAGTTCACGGTCTGCGCCAATGTGAAAATAGTCCGGGTGTTGAGTCAGGGCCACGATGCGTCCTCCATAAAAGATGGGGCTATTGTCGACAGCTGACACAACATGAGACAAACTCATTTTTTTCGTGTTGATCACAAATACTGCTCATGGAGCACTGACCGTGCTTGAAATACGCCACCTCAAAACCCTGCATGCCCTGCGCGAGGCCGACAGCCTTGTGGAGGCAGCCGAGCGCCTGCATTTGACGCAGTCGGCGCTGTCCCATCAGTTGAAGGAACTGGAAGAGCGCATGGGCATGCCGCTGTTTGTACGCAAGACCAAACCGGTGCGCTTTACCAGCGCCGGTTTGCGCCTGCTGCAACTGGCCGACTCCATCCTGCCGCAACTGCGCAGTGCCGAGCGCGACATCGCCCGACTGGCCGGTGGTACGGCGGGACGCCTGCACATGGCAATCGAGTGCCACAGCTGTTTTCAGTGGCTGATGCCGACCATCGACCAGTTCCGCGATGCCTGGCCCGAGGTCGAACTGGACCTGTCTTCCGGTTTCTCGTTCGCGCCCTTGCCTGCCCTGGCGCGTGGCGATCTGGACCTGGTGGTGACCTCCGACCCGCTGGAATTGCCGGGCATCACCTACGTGCCGCTATTCACCTATGAAGCGATGCTGGCGGTGGCCAATCAACATGCATTGGCAACCAGGCCCTACATCGTCCCGGAAGACTTGCTGACTGAAACGCTGATCACTTACCCGGTGGAACGCGACCGGCTGGACATCTTCACGCGCTTTCTGGAACCCGCCGACATCGAACCGGCACAGGTACGAACATCAGAGTTGACGGTGATGATGATGCAACTGGTCGCCAGCGGGCGCGGGGTCTGCGGCATGCCGCACTGGGCGCTGCATGAATACAGCTCACGCGGCTATGTGAAGGCCAAGCGGTTGGGCGAGAAAGGACTGTTTGCGACGCTCTATGCCGGTATCCGCGCCGACATGCTCGACGCACCGTACATGCGCGATTTCCTGCTGACCGCCAAGGACACCTCGTTCTCGACGCTGGACGGGGTAAGTGTGGTTCGCTGACAGTGCCGTCCTGCACCACGATGCAGGACGACTGCGCCGTTCAGCCGCGTGCTGCCTGCCGCTTCAGATAGAGCGGCAGGATCAGATCGCGGGTCAACGGGGCCAGTTGCAAACCCGCATGACTGTCCGCGTCAACCCACAGTACTTCCTCGATCTCGGCGGCAGGCACTGCCTGAGCGCTGGTCCTGACCTCATACAACTGACAGTTGACCTCGAAACCGGGCTCGTTGGCGGCGGGGGCCGTGAACTCACCGAGAAACACCGCCTGCGCCGGATCGACGATAAGCCCGAGCTCTTCTTCGAGTTCTCTGGCCAAGGCTTGCGCTGCCGGTTCACCGGGCTCGATCTTGCCGCCCGGCTGCATGAAGGCCTGGGTACCGCGCTTGCGCACCAGCAGGGTCCGGCCATCTGCACCGATCAGCAGCGCCGCCGCGATGCGGATGATCTTCATGGAAAGATCTCCGTTTTCAGCAGCCGCGCCTGATCAGCCCGTTCCAGCGCCAGAACGATCAGGCGATGGATCAGTTCGGCATACGACAGACCGCTGGCCTGCCAGAGCTTGGGGTACATGCTGATCGAGGTGAAGCCCGGCAGCGTGTTGACCTCGTTGATGATGATGTCGCGCCCTTCGGTGACGAAGAAATCGACCCGCGAGAGCCCTGCGCAGCCCAGCACCTTGTACGCCTGCAACGCGACGTCACGCACCTGATCACTCAGATCGGCGGGCAGCTCGGCGGGAATGGCGATGCGTGCCTGATCGCCATTCAGGTACTTGGTGTCGTAGGCATAGAATTCATCGTTGGCAATCACTTCGCCACAGACACTGACCTGCGCATCGAAGTTACCCAATACCGCGCACTCCACTTCCCGGCCAACGATGCCCTGCTCGATCAGCAGCTTGTGATCGAACTCGAAACCCAGCGCCAGTGCTGCCGCGAAACCGGCCTCGTCAGACACCTTGCTCACGCCCACCGATGAACCCTGGTTGGCCGGCTTGACGAACATCGGCAGCCCCAACTGGTCGGCAGCCTCCGTGAAAGAAAGGCTCTCTCCACGCGACAGGACCCTGAACGGCGCGACGGCAATGCCCGCATCGCGCAGCAGACGCTTGGTCACGTCCTTGTCCATGCAGGCCGCAGAGGACAGCACATCGGCGCCGACAAAAGGCACGGCCAGCATGCGCAGCAGACCCTGCAACGCGCCGTCTTCACCAAAAGCGCCGTGGATCAGCGGGAATACCACATCGATGGCTGCCAGTGGCTGGCCTGACTCGACGTCGACAAACTGCCCGCCGATACTGCCCGGCAGCAAGGACAATGGCTTGCCTGATGCGCTTAGTTTGATCCGTGCAGGATCAGTGGCATTAAGCAGGTAATCGGCTTCGTCGAAATGCAGCCAGCGGCCCAGCTTGTCGACGCCGATCAGGGTCAGCGCATAGCGTTCACGATCAATCGCATTGATCACGTTGCGTGCCGACTGCAACGAAACCTCATGCTCGCTGGATTGCCCACCGAAAACGATGGCGACTGACTTTTTCAAAGCGGTTACTCCTGTTTTTCAGGCCGCGAAGATAAAAGCAATGTCGGCTGTTAGTCCAGTAGATGATTGGCCGTTGGCCTGAAATTCAGACAAAAAAATCCCGGTCGTGGGCAATCCATGCGAAATGCCCACGACCGGGAGGTCAAACCACTCATTGAGCGGCTGCGGTTTCTTTCTTGCCAGCAGAGCCAAAGGTGGCGAAACGCTTGTTGAAACCCGCGATCCGGCCTTCGGTGGTGGCCTTGCGCTGCTGCCCGGTGTACATCGGGTGCGAGGCACTGGAAACGTCGAGCGCAACATAAGGATAGGTAGTGCCGTCGGTGTGCTGTTGCGTGCGGTCCGTGTCTACGGTCGAACCGATCAGAAAGTAGGCGTCGGCAGCGGTGTCGTGGAACAGCACGGTGCGGTATTGAGGATGGATATCGGGTTTCATCGTGATCTCTCCGGTGAGTTGATGGAATAGTTATACAGTAACATAACGGAAGATGAGAATGACTGCTGTTGATTGCCATCATTGGTGAGGTTGATCGAACACGCACACGGTGCCGCTGTCGGCGTAAAGTCGCCGGGCCGCTTGAGCCAGAGACATTCTGTAATAGCGCGCCTTTGCAATTGCCCTCGATTAGCGGCACCCTGCCGCGCCGCCGAACGTCACTGGTCGCCGGCCAGGAACCTGAGCCTCTGTGGCCTATCTTTACTCATTCGCACTTTCAAGAGTCCACCGTTATGAATAACGGACGCGATCATCGAATCGACTTCTTTCGCGGCCTGGCGCTGATCTTCATCTTCTGGGATCACGTGCCGGACAATCCCCTGGCGCAACTGACCGTACGCAACTTCGGCTTCAGCGACGCAGCGGAAATCTTCGTTTTCCTCGCCGGTTACGCGTCGATCCTGGCCTACGGACGGATCGCCCGACGTGACGGCATGCTGGTGGCTGGCGTGCGAATCCTGCGCCGGACCTGGGTGCTGTATGTGGTGCATATCTTTCTGCTGACCCTGCTGATGGGCATCGTCTTCGTCGCCAACAACCACGTCGAGACGCGCGACATGGTCCAGCAGATGGGCCTTGAATACTTTGTCGGCAACCCGCAACAGGCATTGGCCGATGAACTGCTGCTGCGCTTCAAACCCAACCTGACCGACCCGTTGCCGCTGTATATCGTGCTGTTGCTGACTTTGCCGCTGACCTTGCCACTGATGCTGCGCAAACTCGAAGTGGCAGTCGGCCTGTCGATTGCCCTGTACCTGATGGTGCCGTTACTGGGCTGGAACCTGCGCGCCTACGAAGGCGGCGGTGTCTGGTACTTCAACCCGGTGGCCTGGCAGCTGCTGTTCGTGCTCGGCGGTGCGTGCGCGTTGCGCAGCGAAACAGCCACGACAGCTGAGCGCCCTCCGTTGCGCCAGCAACCCTTGTTCATGCTGGCCGCCATCTACGTGCTGATCGCATGCATCCTGACCTTCAGCGAAAAATGGCCCGGGCTGCACGCCGCGCTGGTCTCCAGCCTGCACCTTGAAAGCCTTTACCCGATCAGCAAGACCGACCTTGCGCCCGTCCGGTTACTGCACTTCCTTGCCCTGGTCTACGTCGTCGCCCGACTGCTGCCAACCTCAAGCACCTGGCTGGAAAACTGGCCCGCGCGCCAGACCTGTCGCATGGGCCGCTATTCACTGGAAGTCTTTTGCCTGGGCGTCCTGCTCGCGCCACTGGCAGACATGGCCAATGCACTGGCAGGCGATACATGGCCCATGCAAGTGACCACGGCGATTGTCGGGTTGGGGTTAATGATGCTGATGGCCAATGGGCTGGAGTTGAATAAACGCCTGGGGACATCGCCACACCTGTTGCCAACTTGAGAACAGCGTCACGTTTGCATGCCCTCTCGGAGATTTCCTACTGGTTTGTCAGGCCAAGTTTTTCAGGAACTGGCCGCTATTCGGTATGAGACCAAAGAGAGGGCAATGCTTTGAACATAAATGGAATTCCAAATCCGGCAAACATCCCGCAACAGTCCGCGTTGGTAACCGGTGTTAAGAACGTTGATCCGACAGAAGACATCAGTCTTCAAGAGGCCATTGCATCTGACGAAAAAGCGACAGAAAAAAATGTATTCTATGACGATCAGAAAGAGCCGTGGTTATTGGAGTCGATCAACGAACACATCACAAACAGGCTTGACTACGTAGCTCACAAAAAGAGACTCGACGTGCTGGAGCTTGCGCTGGTAAATGTCACCTATGATAGCTTTCGAAAAGAACTGCAAGAAACCCACCCCGACATTGCACGTAAAAACTTTGGCTTCACACTGACCGAAAGTGCATCCATCAAGATAATTGACTACGATAACAGCCTGACTGCAAACGACACATCAGTTCTTACCCACGCCATCAACGAGTTCAGAGAACTCAAGGAGCAAATACAACATCATGCAAAGACCATCATGACCCTGGTGGACCACGACCATGAAACATTTGGCGGCCGATATAAGCTGGATATCAGTAATTTTCAAGACGTGATCGACTATGGCAAGATCATGAACACCAGCGTACAAAAAATGCAGGACGAATGGATAAATCAAGTTCAAAGTAATGCTGAAAAACGGGACTTCTCGTATATTTCGTTGGCGGTATGAAACATCAGTCTGGCGAGACAAATGATTCGCCAGGCTGAGTTAGACGTTAACCGCGAGGAGCAACAGCTCGTACAACGGTTTGTGTGCAAATATGCCCCATAAAGACGATACGAGGGGTCGCTGTCATTGGCCCCAACGAAAAAATATGCACGATATAACCAGCAATTTTGTAGTAACTCCGTCATGTATTAAAACATCTTTTTTTGTGCACAAAGTCTTGGGCCTCCAAGCCTCCGCAGCAGCGTCCGAACTCGATACACTGAGAGGCATAGCCGTTGGAGTCGCTTATTGCAATCATGCCCATAGGTATTCTCAAAAATTATGCAGAGGCAGGTTGCTACTGACAACATCGACGCAATAGATATTGAATCAATTAGTCAACCCTTCGCGCTGAAAATACAGAAACCTCCTACAAAAAACTATCCCATCTGCATTCTAGGAAAAGTCCTACGCAACAAACAGGAAAAGTTTTTCAGCGCAATGCCGTTAGAGAGTTGTCACCAACAGCGAAGGGCGTTTCAAAATGAACATCAACTCCCCTACCAACACTATTTATAAGCAGCCATTTCCCCGCCAAATAACCTCACTAGAGGCACGCCCAGAAAAAGATGCTCAAACGGTCGAAAAACAACGCAACCCTAATGAAGAATTCTACCGCTATGAGGACTCTCCGTGGCTAACAAAAAACTCAAGAGGTGAAATCGCATCATTCTACAAGAGGCTTCCCAAAGAAGATATTGATGACCTTAGAGACAAATACCTGAAGGAGCTAATTAAAACATCGAACGCAGAAATGTGCCGCATGTTCGACAATTACCACGAATTCAAACAACAGCTTCCTTATTTAAATTTGGAGCTGTCAAATAAGCATTTTGGTTTCACACTGGGTTTCAACGAGGCCATTCAGGTTACAGATCCCGACGGTGTACTCACCCCCGCAGAATTCACCTACCTGACCGAGAAGTTGAACGAGCGCCAGTCACTGAAAGACGACCTACGAAAGAATGCTAAAAGCGTCATGGAACTCGTAGACCAATATACGGAAAAGCTTGACAACCGCCACACGCTTAACCTGGAGAATTACAGCAAGATTATTGACTACGGACAGGTATTCAGCCGCAACCACATCGGCAATTTCATCAACACGATTCTTTATCAAGTGGAGCGTAATGCGCCGAAGCGTGAGGATGAGCACAGGTCCATAATTGACATTCACGCTTGATTTATACACGATTAGGACTCTACAGAGCCCTAATCTTTCAGCAACAGGAAAAGGCATTTTTTGTCAGGCGCGGCAGCCTTGCTTGCAGAAATGGAAAATATTCTGCCTGGATATTTCCAGGCAGAATATTTAAGCTTAGATCAATTCCTGGACCAATTAGTTAACCACCGCTTGCAAATATGACCGAAATTATATTTGTGCGGCTTGTCAGCCAATTGTTCCGGCAGCACATTTTTAGCCCAGTAGGATTTTGATTGATAGCGTGTACTCCAAGTTTCTCTTCCGTTTTCGCTGTAATGAGTAAAGTTATCAGCAAGCTTTCCGCCTTCACATCGGCCGAACGTTATCAACTGCATGATCTTCCCAGAACTGTCCGAGGTATACGTCACACCAGCGTCGCTTTCTACACCTAGAAAAAAGTCTAGCACCCCGCCCTCTAATGGAAAAGCTTTGCTGTCTGTAAAGGTAGCTTCCAGCATGGCATTTGTAAGTGCTTGAGTCGCCAAAAAAGGAGGATCGGTAAAACCATACGGAATCAATCTGAAGCCTTTCTCATGGTGCAAGTCATACTGCATATGAGGAAAAGAGCCAAATACTACTTTATAGTCAGCCGTATCAAACTTGGCACCGTCAGTTGCAACGATACGTATATTGACTTGCGAACCAGGGTTGAGCGCTTTGATTCTCTCTGCCGATGAGTGACGCTTGGACTGCCATTGCCCGCCGTCCACCTGATACTCAAGCCGCCATTTCTGGTTATAGTCTCTGTCCGGCGTCGTAATCAAAACATTCTGGCCGCGTACTGCAGTGAATCCATACTGATGGACCGCCGTTGTGCTTTCCAGAACATTACTGATCTGATGAATCTTGTCCGACAGCACCACAGGAATCGAATGATTTTGGTTTTGTGCAGTCTGCTCCGACGGCATGGGCGGTTCAGTGATAACTGGTGCCACCTCTACTTGCGCCATTGCATGGCAAGACATTGCCAATAATAGCCCGGACACAAACGTACGACCCGCCCTGCTCTTCTTGTATTTCATTTTATTGATCTCGATAGTAGTGATTGATTACCCAGGGCATCATTGCCACTGACAAAATCGGACGTAATCAACTGTTACCTCCAAGATCAAGCGCTTGAAACAATTATCGGAAAGGTCTTACAAATAACTGATCAGACTTTAAAAACTAAAAGCCAGTTTGAAAACTGCTTCACGAACGCCTGTCCATGACCGATCCCCTTTCAATCAGGCTTGGTGCCTGAAGAAGCAACCCGCGGGCTAGGCTCGTCTAAGCAGCCCCTCCGAGCGGCTCGAAAACCACCAGACAATTCCCTCCCACAATCCCATCCAGCGTCTAAGCTTGGGTCAGGTGCTTTGACAGGATGACCGGACAATCGACTATGGGCGCATTTCGGCATTCCGATAGCAAGCAAGAGACGCTATCCGCTGATCGTGAGGATGATCCTCGTACGCCCAAATATCCGCGTCGCAAGCGATACGGATGGCGGGTGTTCTGGGTCGTGGTGGTGTTGGCAGGGGTTGCATTGGGCGTGGCGGTGGCGGTGGAGAGCAGGACCTCCAGGCTTCAGGCGCGGGAATTCAGCCGCTTTGCCGCGAGCCTGGGTTATTCAATGCAGTCCGGACCTAGTCATGACGTGGTGTATCCCGGTGACGGGCCGTTCGACCGGCGCCTGGGCTATTCATCCATGGATGAATTCCTCTCGCGCCTGCTCAAGCGCGATTATGTGATTACGCGTCAGACCCGGTTTTCGCCGGAACTGTTGCGTTACGTCCGGCATGGTTTTTTCGTGCCTTACGAGGAAAAAACCCAGGCCGGGCTGTCGATCACCGATTGCCGAAACGAGCCGCTGTACGAGTTCAGATACCCACAGCAGTTTTATCCGACCTTCGCCGCCATTCCGCCGATGCTGGTGAACAGTCTGCTGTTTATCGAAAACCGTGATCTGCTTGATCCGCAGCAGCCCATGGCCAACCCTGCGGTGGACTGGCCACGTTTTGTCAAAGCCGCCTGGTCGCAACTGGCGAAGATGTTTGCCCTCCCCGGCCAGTCGGCTGGGGGCAGCACGCTGGCCACTCAGCTGGAAAAATACCGTCACTCCCCAGACGGACTGACGCTGTCGGGTTCGGAAAAGCTGCGGCAGATGATTTCCGCCAGCGTTCGCGCCTATCAGCCAGGGACCGAGACACTCGCCGTGCGCCAGCGAGTGGTGCGTGACTACCTGAACAGCGTGCCGCTGTCTGCGGTGCCGGGGCATGGCGAGGTGCATGGTCTGGCCGAAGGACTGCGGGTGTGGTTCGGCGCAGACTTCGGTAAAACCAACGAGATACTGGCTTCGAATCCGGGCAATAAACAGGCGCTGGCCGACAAGGCGCTGGCGCTGCGTGAAGTGCTCTCACTGGTAATCGCCCAACGTCGCCCGTCGCACTATCTGGCCAAGGGACGCCAGGAATTGGCAGAGCTGACCGACAGCCACATCCGCCTGCTGGCCCAGGCCAACGTCATCGACCGACCGCTGGCCGATGCCGCGCTGGCAGCCCAGGTCACCTACCGCGACTGGGCGCAGCAACCGACCCTGCAGCCCATCGAAACCAATAAGGGCATCAGTGTCGCGCGCACTCGCCTGTCGAATCTGCTCAATCGCCCGCTTTACGACCTCGACCGTCTCGACCTGTCCGCCACCAGCACCCTGCATGGCGAATTGCAGCGCAGCGTCAGCCAGTACCTGCGTGACCTGGCCAACCCTGAGTTTGCCGCAAAGACCGGTTTGATGGGCGAGCGCCTGTTGACCCCGGCCAGCACAACGCAGGTGCGCTACAGCTTCACGCTGTTTGAACGCAGCGTGGATGGCTCGCGGGTCAGGGTCCAGACCGACAGCACCGATCAGCCGTTCGATATCAACGAAGGCAGCAAGCTGGAGCTGGGCTCGACGGCGAAGATGCGCGTGCTGACGACGTATCTGGAGATCATCGCCGAGTTGCATGGGCGCTATTCGGGCTTGAGCCCTGCGCAGTTGCGCAAAGTCCCGGTCGAGGAACCGGATCGGCTGACCCGTTGGGCGGTGGATTATCTGCTGCTGAACAAGGACCGTGACCTGGCGAAGATGCTTTCGGCCGCACTCGACCGCACCTATTCGGCCAGCCCCGCAGAAGCGTTCTTCACCGGTGGCGGCATGCACCGTTTCAATAATTTCCGGCGCGAAGACAACGAGCGGATTCCGACCCTGCGCGAGTCGCTGCGTGAGTCGATCAACCTGCCGTTCATTCGTCTGATGCGCGATGTGGTGCGCTACAGCACCTATCAGGCGCCCAACAACAGCGCCGAGCTGCTCAAGGATGATGACAACCCGCGCCGCCAGGAATACCTGGCGCAGTTTGCCGACCGCGAAGGCACGGTATTCCTGCTGCGCTTCTGGAAACGCTACAAGGAAAAGACCACGCAGGAGCGGCTCGACACCTTCCTCGACGGCATTCACCCGACGGCGATCCGCCTGGCTGCGGTACACCGTTACCTGTTGCCGGGCGCTGATCAGGGCGCATTCAACGCGTTCATCCGCGCCCACCTGGAGGAGCCGAGGGCGAACTCGAAACTCACCGACAAACGTCTCGCCGATCTGTACCAGAGTTACGGTCCGGGCACTTATGACCTGCCCGATCAAGGCTACATCGCCCGCGTCCATCCGCTGGAACTGTGGCTGGTAGGCTACCTGCTCAAGCACCCGGAAGCACAGTTCAAGGACGCGGTGGCCGCCAGTCGTTACGAACGTCAGGAAGTCTATGGCTGGCTGTTCAAGAGTCGCCACAAAGGCGCTCGCGACAGCCGGGTGCGGACCATGATGGAGGTCGAAGCGTTTCTGGACATCGAGCAACGCTGGCAGCGCGTGGGTTATCCGTTCGACCATCTGGTGCCTTCGCTGGCGACGGCTATCGGCAGCTCGGGAGACCGTCCGGCGGCGCTTGCCGAGCTGATCGGCATCATCCAGAACGACGGTATCCGCCTGCCTGCGGTGCGCATCGACAGTCTGCACTTTGCCGCCGACACGCCTTATGACACTCAACTGAGCATCAACCCGGAGCTGGGCAAGCGTGTGTTGCCATCGGAAGTCGCCGCGGCAATGCGCGAGGCCTTGTCGCAAGTGGTGGACGGCGGCACGGCCAAACGCGTGCAAGGCACGTTCAAGATGCAGGACGGCAGTGTGCTGGCGATGGGCGGCAAGACCGGCACCGGCGACAACAGGATCGAAAGCGTCGGTGCCGGCGGGCGCATTCTCAGCTCAAGGGCGATCAACCGCACGGCGACTTTCGTGTTTTATATCGGCGACAACCACTTTGGCGCGCTCACGGCGTTCGTACCGGGACGCGCTGCCGAGGGCTTTCGTTTCACCTCGGCGTTGCCAGTGCAGGTGCTCAAAGGCATGGCACCGATCCTGACGCCTTACCTGGAAAACCACGGACAGGCGATGTGCAATGCCCCGCTCGCCGATGCGCCCAAAGGTGTCTGAGCGGCAATGACCGCTCGTCTGCCAGCTCTGTGATCACAACAAGATATATCTTAAGTTATATCTAACTTGTAACCAGAGAGCAAAAACATGCGTGAAGATAAACATCCACCCCATCATCGTCCGCCGCATCTTCGTGAAGCAGGTGAAGATCGCGACGGTTTTGAAAAACGTCCTGGCCGCGAACGCGGTGGACGTGGCCCACGGGTTTTCGCCCCTGGCGATCTGAAATTGCTGCTGTTGGCGTTGATCGCCGAACAGCCCGCCCACGGCTATGACCTGATCCGCAAGATCGAAGGTTTGTTCGAGGGAGCGTACTGCCCCAGCCCCGGCGTTATCTACCCCACCCTGACATTCCTTGAAGAAAGCGAAATGGTGGCCGGCGATGCCCAGGCCGGCAAGAAGCTCTACACCGTCACCGATGCGGGTCGCCAATCCCTGGAAGATCAGGCCGTGGCGCTGGAAGGTGTGCGCATGCGCATCGATGTCAGCAAGCGCTCACTGCGCGGCCATGATCGTCCGCCGGAAATCCATGAAGCGGTGCACAACCTGCGCCACGCGCTGCAGATGCACCATGGCCGCTGGAGCCCGGAAGAGATTCTGCGGGTCAGCGAACTGCTCAACAGCACGGCCAGGGCGGTCGTCGATGGGCCCCAACCTGCCTCGGAGGAGTCGGCATGAATTCACAGCAGTCAATCCATCGTGTCATGCATGAAATCAAGCGACGCAAGCTGCAGGTGGTGCGGGTCACGGAACTGACCCCCCTGATGCGCCGCATTACCTTGCAGGGGCCGGAGCTGGCGGGTTTCATCAGCCTGGGCACGGATGACCACGTCAAACTGTTCTTCCCGCAGACGGCAGAACAACAGGCCGCGCTGGAAAACCTCAACCCTGCCGGCGACAAGGACACGCCGCGCCCGCCGATGCGCGATTACACGCCGCGTCGCTACGACGAAAAAACCGGGGAACTGGATATCGATTTCGTGCTGCATGGCGAAGGCCCGGCGACCACTTGGGCCGCTCAGGCAGCGCCCGGGCAATTCCTGCACATCGCCGGGCCAAAGGGTTCGATGGTGGTGCCGGACATGTTCGACAGCTACCTGCTGATCGGCGACGAAACAGCCATTCCCGCCATCGCCCGACGCCTCGAAGCGCTGCCCGCCAACCGCGCTGCGCTGGTGGTGGTCGAGGTGGCCAACCCGCAGGAACAGCAGGTGTTCGACAGCGCCGCACAGGTCGACGTGATCTGGATTGTACGCGGCGAACAGAATCTGCTGGACGTCACGCGGCGCCTGGAGATGCCCGAGGGCAAGCTGTACGCCTGGGTCGCGACCGAATCCGCGCTGTCACGCAAGCTACGTCGTGTACTGCTCGACGAGTTCGGCCTGGAAGAGGAATTCGTCAAGGCTGCCGGTTACTGGAAGCTGGACAGCACTGAAGAATGAGCAGGACCGGGCGACTCACAGCGTGCGACGAGACGCCCGTTTATCGACGCCCAGCAACAACAATGCGATGAGCACGAAACCGAGCAGTACACCCAGCGCGTTGATGAATGCCTTCGGAAAACCGATCGTACCGACATCGATGAACGGGTACAGGTAATCACCGAACATGTGGCCCCGTAGCAGGACATAGGCGAAGTAGACGATCGGATAGATCGCCCAGAGCGCTACATGGCCCAGACGCAGCGCGCCCTTGGGCACGTACAGCCACCAGTAAATCACGAACGCCAGCGGCATTATGTCGTGCAGCAGTTCGTCGGCCACCCACTGCCAGCCTTCCGGGTGCCACAAGTGGCGCAACAGGATGTTGTAGGCGATGCCCACCAGCGCGATGCTTACCGCAATGCCGCCGCATACCACCGGATGCCGGAAGAACCGGTGGCCTGCCGACTGCTGTGTCGTCAGGGCGCAACTCAGCGCGACCGCTACAAGCATGTTGGTCAGTACGGTGAAGAAACTTGAAAAGCGTACCAGCCCACCCAGCAGACTGGCGTGATCGGCATAACGGCCAATCAGGATCAGGTAAAGCTGAATCACCAGTCCCGACCAGCCGAGGCAAGCGGCCACGAGGGCGTAATAGCGCTGTCCCTGCGCAGGTGGTGGATGTTCGCTGAGCATCAATCGGTATCCTTGAGTGCCGGCCTCCGTGCCAAGCTATTCTGGCGGGTCTGTTACCAGCCCTTGCTGCGATGCAACTTCACATACAGCGCTTCGACCTTCTCCCGCGCCCAGGGTGTCTTGCGCAGGAAGGTCAGACTGGACTTGATGCTCGGATCGCTTTTGAAGCAGCGAATATCGATGCGCTCGGCAAGGCCGGACCATTCGTAATGTTCGACCAGCGCGCTGAGGATCTGCTCCAGCGTGACGCCGTGCAACGGGTCAGAGTGAGGTGTTGTCATGATGAGCCTTGAAACGGATGAAGAAGAGACGAACCTGAACGGATCTCCGGAGTACGCAGGTGCGTTCCGAAAGTCTGCCATTGTAAGCGCCACGCCTTGATAAAACACAGTCGGCCTGCAGCACTATTGCCGGCCTCGCAATGATCCATGTCAGGTTTTTCGCTTTTAGAAAAATTGTTAGCGCCCTATCATTGCCGGGTTAAGGATTGAAGATTCCCCCTTCTGCAGATGTTCCTTCGGACAAAAGCCTATGCACGAATTCGGGCGGCAAGGGTCTACGACTCGATGACCGCGCGACCGAACGTGCAACCGCGCTTTGCCTGACGGTTTAATTCCACCGTCGGCGATTCGTCTCAACAAGCAGCTTCAAGGAATGGCGCCAAGGCAGGCGATGCTTAAAACAAGATGTCAATTACTTACTTCTCGCGGAGATTCGCATTATGAGCACTGACAGTGCTTCAAATAGAAATCGCCTGTTACCGACCCTGCTCGGGCTGGTGATCCTGTTGATGGGGCTGGCGTTGCTGGTCGGTGGCGCCCGACTGCTGCAACTGGATGGCTCGTTGTATTACCTGCTGGCCGGTATCGGTTTCGCCGTAACTGGCGTGTTGTTGATCACCGGTCGTGCGGCTGCGCTGGGCCTTTATGCACTGCTGCTGTTCGCGAGCACAGTCTGGTCGTTGTGGGAAGTCGGCCTCGACTGGTGGCAATTGGTGCCACGCCTGGCGCTGTGGTTCGCCCTGGGTATCGTGTTGCTGCTGCCATGGTTCCGCGAGCCGCTACTGCGCAACGGTCCGGCACGCATGGGCACCGGTGCACTGAGCATCGCTGTGGTGCTGGCCGGCCTGACCGCACTGGCAAGCCAGTTCACCAATCCGGGTCGTATCGAAGGCCAACTGGATCGCGAGACGGCTGGCACGACCAACACCGCCCCGGCGATGCCTGACGGCGACTGGCAGTCCTACGGCCGCACCGCGTTCGGTGACCGCTACTCGCCACTGGCGCAGATCACGCCGGAAAACGTCAACAAGCTGGAGCCGGCCTGGACCTATCGCACGGGTGACATTCCAGGGCCGAATGACCCGGGTGAAACCACTGCCGAGAACACGCCGCTCAAGGTCAACGGCATGCTCTACGTGTGCACGCCGCACAGTCAGGTGATCGCCCTTGACCCGGATTCGGGCAAGGAAATCTGGCGCTTCGATCCGAAGCTCAGCACTCAGAACGCTGCCAACTTCAAGGGTTGGGCGCACATGACCTGCCGTGGCGTCACCTATCATGACGACGCTGCCTATGCCGCCAGTGCCCCGGCGCAAAGCCCGACGGTCCCGGCTGCCGACGGCACGGCCACTGCCAGTGCTGCCTGCCCGCGCAGAATCTTCCTGCCGACTGCCGACACCCGTCTGATCGCGCTGAACGCCGACACCGGCAAGATGTGCGAAGACTTCGGCAACAAGGGTTCGGTTGACCTGACCGCCAACATGGGCACCTTCGCTCCGGGCGGCTACTACTCCACGTCGCCACCGGCGGTCACCAAGGACCTGGTGATTATCGGTGGCCACGTCACTGACAACGTTTCCATGGACGAGCCGTCCGGCGTGATCCGCGCCTATGACGTACACACTGGCCGTCTGGTGTGGAACTGGGACAGCGGCAATCCGGAAGAAACTGCGCCGATTGCCGAAGGCAAGATCTACACGCGCAACTCGCCGAATATGTGGTCCATGTTCAGCGTCGATGAAAAGCTCGGCATGATCTACCTGCCGATGGGTAACCAGACGCCTGACCAGTGGGGCGGCGACCGTACGCCAGAGTCCGAGAAGTACAGCGCGGGCCTGGTTGCACTGGACATCGCAACCGGCCGCGTGCGCTGGGACTACCAGTTCACTCACCACGACCTGTGGGACATGGACGTCGGAGGTCAGCCGACCCTGCTGGACATGAAAACCGCTGACGGCATCAAACCCGCCGTACTGGCGTCGACCAAGCAGGGCAGCATCTACGTGCTGGACCGTAGCACCGGCAAACCGATCGTGCCGATCAATGAAGTGCCGGTCCCGCAAGGCGCTGTTGCGGGCGATCACACCTCGCCAACCCAGCCCAAGTCCGACCTGAACTTCATGCCGCCGCCCCTTAAAGAGCGCGACATGTGGGGCGTGACACCGTTTGACCAGATGATGTGCCGGATCGACTTCAAGTCGCTGCGCTACGATGGTCCGTTCACCCCGCCTTCGCTGCAGGGTTCGATCGTTTATCCGGGCAACTTCGGTGTGTTCGACTGGGGTGGTATTTCCGTCGACCCGGTGCGTCAGATCGCCTTCGTCAATCCTAACTACATGGCTTTCCGTTCGAAGCTGGTGCCTTCTGCCGAAGTTGAAGGCGGCCCGGGCCGCAAGAGCGAAACCGAAGGCGTACAGCCGAACAAGGGCGCGCCTTATGGTGTGATCCTGGAAGCACTGCTGTCGCCGATGGGCCTGCCTTGCCAGGCACCTGCATGGGGTTACGTGGCGGCGGTCGACCTGACCACCCAAAAAACCATCTGGATGCACAAGAACGGCACCGTGCGCGACAGCTCGCCGATCCCGCTTCCGCTGACCATGGGCGTTCCAAGCCTGGGTGGTACGTTCACCACCGCCAGCGGCCTGGCGTTCATGAGCGCTACGCTTGACCAGTACCTGCGTGCTTACGACGTGCGTAACGGCAAGCAGTTGTGGGAAGCCCGCCTGCCAGCAGGTGCGCAAACCACCCCGATGACCTACACCGGCAAGGACGGTCAGCAATACGTGCTGGTCGTTGCAGGCGGTCACGGCTCACTGGGCACCAAACAGGGTGACTACGTGATGGCGTTCAAACTGCCTAAGTAATGCGTTGCTGAGGTCAATGAAAAGCGGCTACCGAGAGGTAGCCGCTTTTTTTTGTCGCCACTGAAACTTGATTTCAGTGGCGCCAGCTACCAGGCCGGGCTGCGGATCTGTGCGCTCTCCCAGACGATTATCGTTGCGCACGCTCCAGCGTGGGAATGCCGTTCCGGACGCTCTGCGTCCTCTCTTGAGTGTGCGGCGCAGCGCAGATCTGTGACGCGGAGCATTGGCACGATAGGGTTCACACGACTATCGTTCCGCACGCTCTGCGTGGGAATGCCGTTCCGGACGCTCTGCGTCCTCTCTTGAATATGCGGCGCGGCGCAGATCTGTGACGCGGAGCGTCACGAAATGCATGCCAACGCGGAGCATTGGCACGA
>NZ_JARVSW010000083.1:0-20783 GCF_030208985.1 Pseudomonas sp. MEJ108 | reverse complement strand
GGGGTTTGCCTACTTTGGCCCCATCAAAGTAGGTCGCCGAGGGGCGAAAAGGTGATCTGAGTCGAACCTCAATTCACCTGACAAAGAAAAACCGCCGTGTGACGCAGAGCGTCACGAACTGCATTCCCACCCAGAGCGTGGGAACGATAGTCGTGGCAGCCGCTCACGAACGGCATTTCCCTGCGGAGCGTGGGGACGATGGTCATCAATTCCCGGGCCGGGCCCTCAGCGCTGGCACAAGAATCACGATCCCTGCGCGCCCTGGCGCGTAACCGGTTGTGTCCGATACATCCCCGTTTCGTACAACTCTGGCATAACACTTGCTCTGCCTCTGTCACGTATTGAAGAACCTCTTGAATAGTGACGGATTATTGGCATGGCGCAGAGCGAAGAAGTTAAAGACCCCGCGACCACAGGCAAAGGTAAAGGCAAACTCAAGCTCATTATCATCGCCGTCGTGGCGTTGCTGCTGGCGGTAGGCTTGTCGGTGGGCGCGACCTGGTTCCTCATGCACAAGAGCGAAAGCAAGGTAGATCCAGCGGCGGCTGCAGCGGCAGCGAACGTCAAGCCAGTGGCGGTGTTCGAACCGATGACCCCGGCCTTCGTCGTCAACTTCAACGCCAACGGTCGCCAACGCTACATGCAGGTGAGTATTACCATGCTGGGCCGTAACGCAGCCGACATGGAAGCGCTGAAGGTACACATGCCATTGATCCGCAATAATCTGGTCATGCTGTTTGCAGCCATTCCCTTCGAATCGCTGGCTTCGCCGATCGGCCAGGAAATGCTGCGCCAGAAAGCGACCGCCAGCATTCAGGAAGTCGCACAGAAAGAACTCGGCAAGACTGTGATCGAACAGCTGCTCTTCACTAACTTCGTATTGCAGTAGGACTCTCACATGGCCGTGCAAGACCTGCTCTCCCAGGATGAGATCGATGCGCTGCTGCATGGCGTCGACGATGGGATGGTCCAGACCGACAACAACAGCGAACCTGGCAGCGTCAAAAGTTACGACCTGACCAGCCAGGACCGGATCGTCCGCGGACGCATGCCGACGCTGGAAATGATCAACGAGCGATTCGCCCGCTACACGCGTATCAGCATGTTCAACCTGCTGCGCCGCTCTGCGGACGTGGCGGTGGGCGGTGTCCAGGTCATGAAGTTCGGTGAGTACGTGCATTCCCTGTACGTGCCGACCAGCCTTAACCTGGCCAAGATCAAGCCGCTGCGTGGCACCGCGCTGTTCATTCTCGATGCCAAGCTGGTGTTCAAGCTGGTGGACAACTTTTTCGGCGGTGACGGGCGTCACGCCAAGATCGAAGGCCGGGAGTTCACGCCGACCGAACTGCGTGTCGTGCGCATGGTGCTGGATCAGGCGTTTGTCGACCTCAAGGAGGCCTGGCAGGCGATCATGGAAGTGAATTTCGAGTACATCAACTCGGAAGTGAACCCGGCCATGGCCAACATCGTAGGGCCGAGCGAGGCTGTAGTTATTTCCACCTTCCACATCGAACTCGATGGCGGTGGTGGCGATCTGCACGTGACCATGCCGTACTCGATGATTGAGCCGATCCGCGAAATGCTCGATGCCGGTTTCCAGTCCGATCTGGACGACCAGGATGAGCGTTGGGTCAACGCGCTCAAGGAAGACGTGCTGGACGTCAACGTGCCGCTCACGACGACCATCGCCCAGCGCCAGTTGCCGTTGCGGGACATTCTGCACATGCGCCCTGGTGATGTGATCCCGGTGGAACTGAGCGACTCGCTGGTCATGCGAGCCAATGGCGTACCTTCATTCAAGGTCAAGCTTGGCTCGCACAAGGGCAAGATGGCCCTGCAAGTAATCGAACCCATAGCGCGACGCTGACCTTTCTGGTCTGCGTCGGAAATTGTTGCGTAACTGAAATACTGCGTGCAGAGGACAACCGATGGCTGATGAAAACGATATGACGTCTGCTGAAGACCAGGCATTGGCCGATGAATGGGCTGCTGCCTTGGGCGAAGCTGGCGACAGTCAGGCTGATATTGATGCGTTGCTGGCTGCGGACGCCGGGAATTCGGGTAGCCGGATGGCCATGGAAGAGTTTGGCAGCGTGCCGAAAAGCACTGGTCCGGTTTCTCTGGATGGTCCCAATCTGGATGTGATTCTCGACATTCCGGTATCGATCTCCATGGAAGTGGGCAGCACCGACATTAACATTCGCAACCTGTTGCAGCTCAACCAGGGCTCGGTGATCGAGCTGGATCGTCTGGCGGGCGAACCGCTGGATGTGCTGGTCAACGGCACACTGATCGCGCATGGCGAAGTGGTGGTGGTCAACGAAAAGTTCGGCATCCGTCTGACCGACGTGATCAGCCCGAGCGAACGCATCAAGAAGCTGCGCTAAGTGAGGCGCTGGCTGAGTGTTCTGCTGACCCTGCCATCGCTGGCCTGGGCCGCCGAACCCGCCGCTCAGGCGGCGCCTGCGCAGGTGGCCAACACGGTCTCCGGCGGCATGGGCGGGCAGGTGGTGCAACTGCTGTTCGGTCTGATCCTGGTGATTGGTCTGATCTTCGTGCTCGCCTGGCTGATGCGCCGGGTGCAGCGCGTCGGGCCGAACAGCAATCAGGTGATCGAGCTGGTGAGTTCGCGCGCGCTGGGGCCGCGTGATCGGCTGGTGCTGGTGCAGATCGGCAATGAACAGGTGCTGCTGGGTATTACGCCCGGGCGAATCACGCCTCTGCATGTGCTCAAGGAGCCGGTGCAGGTGCCGGTGCGCGAGCAGGCCACCCCTGAATTCGCTCAGCGCCTGATGGAGCTGATGGGCAAGGATAAGGACAAGAAGTGATGGGCGCCTTGCGTTTCCTGATACTGCTGTTGCTGGTCATGGTGACGCCTGCTGCGCTGGCGGCCGATCCGCTGTCGATTCCGGCGATCACGCTGTCCAACGGTGCCGATGGTCAGCAGGAGTATTCGGTCAGCCTGCAGATTCTGCTGATCATGACCGCGCTGAGCTTCATTCCGGCGTTTGTCATGTTGATGACCAGCTTCACGCGAATCATCATCGTCTTCTCGATCCTGCGTCAGGCCCTCGGCCTGCAGCAGGCGCCGTCGAACCAGATCCTCACCGGCATGGCGCTGTTTCTGACCATGTTCATCATGGCGCCGGTCTTCGATCGGGTGAATCAGGACGCCTTGCAGCCTTACCTGGCGGAGAAACTTTCCGCGCAGGATGCGGTGGCCAAGGCGCAAGTGCCGATCAAGGACTTCATGCTGGCCCAGACGCGCACCAGCGATCTCGAGCTGTTCATGCGCCTGTCCAAGCGTACCGACATTCCGACCCCGGATGCCGCGCCATTGACCATTCTGGTTCCGGCGTTCGTGATTTCGGAACTCAAGACGGCGTTTCAGATCGGCTTCATGATCTTCATTCCGTTTCTGATCATCGATCTGGTGGTGGCCAGTGTGCTGATGGCGATGGGTATGATGATGCTGTCGCCGCTGATCATTTCTCTGCCGTTCAAGATCATGCTGTTTGTACTGGTGGACGGCTGGGCGCTGATTGTCGGCACCCTGGCTGGCAGTTTTGGTGGCGTATGAGCCGTTTTACTGAGGAGTCTGCCCGATGACGCCGGAAGTAGCCGTCGATCTGTTCCGCGAGGCGCTGTGGCTGACCACTGTGCTGGTCGCGATTCTTGTGGTGCCGAGCCTGTTGTGCGGTCTGCTGGTGGCCATGTTTCAGGCGGCCACGCAGATCAACGAACAGACCTTGAGCTTCCTGCCGCGTCTGCTGGTGATGCTCGTCACCCTTATCGTCATCGGCCCGTGGCTGTTGAAAATATTCATGGAATACATGCTGTCGTTGTACACCAGTATTCCGACCCTGATCGGCTAGCACCGCATGCAGCCGATGCTTGCGCTGACCGATACCCAGATCAGTACCTGGGTAGCCAGCTTCATGCTGCCGCTGTTTCGCATCATCGCGTTGCTGATGACCATGCCGATCATCGGCACCACGCTGGTCCCGCGTCGCGTGCGCATGTACCTCGCCGTGGCGATCACCGTAGTGGTCGCGCCTGCGCTCCCAGCCATGCCGCCGGTGCAGGCGCTCGACCTGAGCGCGCTGTTACTGATCGGTGAACAGATCATCATCGGCGCCGGGATGGGCCTGTCGTTGCAGTTGTTCTTCCATATTTTTGTCATCGCGGGACAGATCATCTCGACGCAGATGGGGATGGGCTTTGCGTCGATGGTCGACCCTACCAACGGTGTTTCCTCCGCCACCATTGGTCAGTTCTTCACGATGCTGGTCACCCTGTTGTTCCTGGCCATGAACGGCCATCTGGTGGTGCTGGAGGTTCTCGTCGAGAGCTTTACCACGATGCCGGTCGGCAGTGGTTTGCTGGTCAATAACTTCTGGGAGCTGGCCAATGGGCTGGGCTGGGCACTGGCTTCGGGTCTGCGACTGGTATTGCCTGCGATCACCGCGCTGCTGATCATCAACATCGCCTTCGGGGTCATGACTCGCGCCGCGCCGCAACTCAACATCTTTTCCATCGGCTTCCCGCTTACGCTGGTGTTGGGCATGGTCATTCTGTGGATGACCATGGGTGACATGCTCAATCAGTATCAACCGATCGCAACGCAGGCATTGCAGGCGTTGCGCGATATGGTGAGGGCTCGTTGAATGGCAGAAAACGAGAATGGCCAGGACAAGACAGAAGACCCCACGGAAAAAAAGGTCAAGGACTCACGGGCTGACGGCCAGATCGCGCGCTCCAAGGAGCTGACCACGCTGGTGGTGATGCTGATGGGGGCGGGCGGGTTACTGATGTTCGGCTCTGATATCGCCCTGATGATGTCCGAACTGATGCGTGACAATTTCACGATATCCCGTGAAACCCTGATGGACCAGTCCTACATGGGCAAGGCGCTGCTCAGTTCCGGGATGCATGCGCTGGTCGTGGTCCTGCCGTTTCTGATCGCCATGCTGGTTGCCGCACTGGTGGGGCCGATCATGCTCGGTGGCTGGTTGTTCGCAACCAAATCGTTGATGCCCAAGTTCAGCCGCATGAACCCGGCAGCAGGGCTCAAGCGCATGTTCTCGCCGCATGCGCTGGTCGAGTTGCTCAAGTCCTTCGGAAAATTCCTGATCACTCTGGCAGTGGCGCTGGTGGTCCTGAACAATGAGCGCAAGGATCTGGTCGCGATTGCTCACGAGCCGCTCGAGCAGGCCATGATCCATAGCCTGGTGGTGGTGGGCTGGAGCAGTTTCTGGATGGCTTGCGGCCTGATATTCATCGCGGCGGCGGATGTGCCGTTCGTGTTGTATGAAGCGCACAAGAAATTGCTGATGACCAAGCAGGAAGTGCGCGACGAGCACAAGAACAGCGAGGGCAGCCCGGAGGTCAAGCAACGTATTCGTCAGTTGCAGCGTGAAATGTCGCAGCGGCGCATGATGGCCTCCGTTCCCGAAGCAGACGTGATCATCACCAACCCGACACACTTCGCCGTCGCCCTCAAATACGATCCCGAGCAGGGCGGGGCGCCGATGTTGCTGGCCAAGGGTACGGATCTGGTGGCGCTGAAAATTCGTGAAATCGGCGCGCATAACGAGATCCTGATTCTGGAGTCTGCGGCACTGGCGCGTTCTATCTACTACAGCACCGAGCTTGATCAGGAGATCCCTGCCGGGCTGTATCTGGCAGTCGCCCAGGTGCTGGCCTACGTCTACCAGATCCGCCAGTTCCGCGCCGGTCAGGGCAAGCGCCCCGACCCTCTGGGCGACATCAAGATCCCGCCCGACCTGCAGCGCGACGCGTAGTCTGCTCCTGGACGCGTGGTGCGGCGCAGATTTGTGACGCAGAGCGTCACCCACGGCCTTCCCGCGCTGAAGCGTGAGGAGCGAGATTTTTCCGGCAGACACCTGCCCATGCTCCGCGCGGGCATGCCGTTCCGGACGCTCCGCGTCCGTTCTTGCACAGGTAAACGAGAAGATTTTCTGACTGCGCTCAGCGCACCGGATTTACGTGACTTCTGTGCCTAAAGCCTTACCGCCACTGGCTTTGTAAAAGTTGGACAGATTTTTGCAACAGGGTCGATACAGGGCGCCATCGGCGTCAATGTTTTGATCTAGTGCGCAGGTAACGAATCAGTGGATCGCTCTCAATTACTCAGTAGCGCACGCAGCAATATCACAGGCCTTGGCCGTGGTCAGTTGGGCGTTCCGTTGTTGTTGCTGGTCATGATGGCAATGATGATGTTGCCGATGCCGCCGTTCCTGCTGGACGTGTTCTTCACGTTCAACATTGCACTGTCCATCGTCGTGCTGCTGGTCTGCGTGTACGCACTGCGGCCGCTGGATTTTTCTGTGTTTCCGACCATTCTGCTGGTCGCCACGTTGCTGCGTCTGGCGCTGAACGTGGCTTCCACCCGGGTGGTGATGCTTCACGGTCAGGACGGCCACGCCGCGGCGGGCAAGGTGATTCAGGCCTTCGGTGAAGTGGTGATCGGTGGCAACTACGTCGTCGGTATCGTGGTGTTCGCGATTCTGATGATCATCAACTTCGTGGTTATCACCAAGGGTGCCGGCCGTATTTCCGAGGTAAGCGCACGCTTTACCCTCGACGCGATGCCCGGCAAACAGATGGCGATCGACGCCGACCTCAACGCCGGCCTCATCGATCAGCCGGAAGCCAAGCGCCGCCGTGCCGAAGTCGCCCAGGAAGCCGAGTTCTACGGTTCCATGGACGGTGCCAGTAAATTCGTGCGCGGCGATGCGATTGCCGGTCTGCTGATTCTGTTCATCAACCTGATCGGCGGCATGCTGGTCGGTATCCTGCAACACAACATGACTTTCGCCGACGCCGGCCGTGTTTATACCCTGTTGACCATCGGTGACGGTTTGGTGGCGCAATTGCCATCACTGCTGCTGTCCACCGCCGCAGCGATCATGGTGACCCGTGCTTCCGGTTCGGAAGAGATGGGCAAGCTGATCAATCGTCAGATGTTCGCCTCGCCCAAGGCGCTGGGGGTTTCCGCTGCAATCATGATCGTCATGGGCCTTGTCCCGGGCATGCCGCACTTTTCCTTTATCAGTCTCGGGCTGGTTGCCGCAGGCGGCGCCTACCTGTTGTGGAAAAAAGAAAATCAGGTGAAGGTCGAGGCCATCGCCGAAGTGCAGCGCCAGCAAGACCTGCTGCCTTCGCCGACCCGTGTTCAGGATGCCAAAGAACTGGGTTGGGATGACGTGACGCCCATCGATATCATTGGCCTGGAAGTGGGTTATCGCCTGATTCCGCTGGTGGATCGCAATCAAGGTGGCCAGTTGCTGGCGCGTATCAAGGGTGTGCGCAAGAAGCTCTCGCAAGAGCTCGGTTTCCTGATGCCTACCGTGCACATTCGCGACAACCTCGATCTGGCGCCAAGCGCCTATCGTCTGACGCTGATGGGTGTGATTCTGGCCGAGGCCGAGATCTACCCGGATCGCGAACTGGCGATCAACCCCGGTCAAGTGTTCGGCACCCTGAACGGCATTACCGCCAGAGACCCGGCGTTTGGTCTGGAAGCCGTGTGGATCGAAATCAGCCAGCGCAGTCAGGCGCAGTCACTGGGTTACACCGTGGTCGATGCCAGTACGGTAGTGGCAACCCACCTGAACCAGATTCTCTACAAACATTCGCATGAGCTGATCGGCCACGAGGAAGTCCAGCAATTGATGCAATTGCTGGCCAAAAGCTCGCCCAAGCTGGCTGAAGAGCTGGTACCGGGCGTGCTGTCGCTGTCCTCGCTGCTCAACGTGCTGCAGGCGCTGCTGGCTGAACACGTACCTGTGCGGGATATTCGCAGCATTGCAGAGGCTATCGCCAACAACGCCGGGAAGAGTCAAGATACCGCCGCTTTGGTGGCCGCAGTGCGCGTGGGTCTGAGCCGCGCAATCGTCCAAAGCATTGTAGGCGTTGAGCCGGAGCTGCCTGTTATCACTCTGGAGCCAAGGTTGGAACAGATATTGCTCAATAGTTTGCAGAAGGCTGGTCAGGGTCAGGAAGAAGGCGTTCTTCTTGAGCCAAGCATGGCTGAGAAGCTCCAGCGTTCGTTGATCGAGGCCGCCCAGCGTCAGGAGATGCAAGGGTTGCCGGTAATTCTTCTGGTAGCAGGGCCTGTCCGGGCGATGCTGTCACGATTTGGACGATTGGCTGTACCGAACATGCATGTTCTGGCGTATCAGGAAATTCCGGACAACAAGCAAGTAACCATCGTAGCGACTGTCGGGCCAAACGGCTGAGGTAGTGAGTCATGCAAGTTAAGCGATTTTTCGCCGCCGATATGCGTCAAGCCATGAAGCTGGTTCGCGATGAGCTGGGCGCTGAAGCGGCCATCATCGGTAACCGGCGCATTGCCGGTGGCGTAGAGCTGACTGCCGCTCTGGATTACAAGCTGTCCGCCCTGGCACCGCGTGTGCCGAACATGGAGCTGGAAGACGAGTTGCGCAAGACTCAGTCGCGTATCGTTTCCGCCCAGGCCGAATTGAACAACCGCAGCGACAGCGATGCATCGATCAACCTGCAGCTGTTTTCCGGCAAGCCGGGCAACCCTGCCGAGACGCACATCGAGCCGACACTCGAAGAGCCGCCGCGTCCATTCGCGTATGCACCGCCACAGGCCGCCGAGCCTGCCATTGGCCAGCGCGCCTATGACTCGATGCGCTCCGAATTGAACGGCCTGCGTGAGCTGCTGGAAGTCCAGCTCGGCTCGCTGGCCTGGAACCAGCTGCAGGGCACTCGTCCGCAGCAGGCCAACCTGTGGCGACGCCTGCAACGTGTCGGCCTGTCCGGCCCGCTGTCACGCGACCTGCTGTCGATGATTCCGGAGATCGACGAGCCTCGTCAGGCCTGGCGCATGCTGCTGGCGCACCTGGCCCGCATGATCGCCGTCCCTGAAGTCGAGCCGCTCGAAGAGGGCGGCGTGATTGCAATGGTCGGTCCTGCCGGCATGGGCAAGACCACCACGCTGGCCAAACTGGCAGCACGTTACGTGTTGAAGTACGGCCCGCAGAATATCGCACTGGTCAGCATGGACAGTTTCCGCATCGGCGCGCAGGAGCAGCTCAAGACCCTTGGGCGCATCCTCAACGTACCGGTCACCCATATCGATCCTGGCCAGTCTCTGGTTCAGGCGCTGGAACCGCTGCTGCGCAAGCGCGTGGTGCTGATTGACACCGCCGGCCTGCAGGCCAGTGATCCTGCGCTGCGCATGCAGCTGGAAAGCCTCGCGGGTCGTGGCATCAAGTCGCGCAACTATCTGGTACTGGCAACCACCAGCCAGAAGCAGGTGCTGACAGCCGCGTATCACAGTTACAAACGTTGTGGCCTGGCCGGATGCATTCTGACCAAGCTTGATGAAACAGCCAGCCTCGGTGAAGTCCTGAGCCTGGCGATCAGTCACGAATTACCTGTGGCCTACCTCACGGACGGACCACGCATTCCTGATGACCTGCATACCCCGCGTCGTCATCAACTGGTAAGCCGCGCGGTGAGTGTGCAAATGCAGGATGAGCCTAGTGAAGAAGCAATGGCTGATATGTTTGCTGACCTCTATCACACCCCTGGCAAGAGAGTGGGTTAAGTGATGGATATTATTGGAATGTCCCTGCGTCAACGGTCTGCCATGCGGTGTTCATTTGCGCACGTGCAGCCCTCGATGTGGTTTCGGTCTACGCAAGACAAGGTAAAGAAATAACATGGGCAGCATGCATCCCGTACAGGTTATCGCGGTGACCGGTGGCAAAGGTGGCGTCGGTAAGACTAACGTGTCAGTGAACCTTTCACTGGCCCTCGCCGAGCTCGGCCGTCGCGTCATGCTGCTGGACGCCGATCTGGGTCTGGCCAATGTCGACGTGCTGCTTGGGTTGACGCCCAAGCGCACGCTTGCCGATGTCATCGAGGGGCGTTGTGAGTTGCGCGACGTGCTGTTGCAGGGGCCGGGCGGGGTTCGGATCGTACCCGCTGCGTCCGGCACCCAGAGCATGGTGCATCTGTCGCCCGCTCAGCATGCCGGCCTGATCCAGGCGTTCAGCGAGATTGGCGACAACCTCGATGTGTTGGTGATCGACACAGCCGCCGGTATCGGCGAGTCGGTGGTCAGCTTCGTGCGCGCCGCTCAGGAAGTGCTGCTGGTGGTGTGCGACGAGCCCACGTCGATCACCGATGCCTACGCCCTGATCAAACTGCTCAACCGCGATTACGGCATGAACCGCTTCCGGGTGCTGGCCAACATGGCACAGAGCCCGCAGGAAGGGCGCAACCTGTTCGCCAAACTGACCAAAGTGACGGATCGTTTTCTCGATGTTGCGCTGCAGTATGTAGGTGCCGTGCCGTACGACGAATGCGTACGCAAGGCTGTACAGAAACAGCGCGCCGTTTACGAAGCATTCCCGCGTTCCAAATGTGCACTGGCCTTCAAGGCCATTGCCCAGAAGGTTGATACCTGGCCGTTGCCAGCCAACCCGCGGGGTCATCTCGAGTTCTTCGTTGAGCGACTCGTTCACCAGACCAGTGCAGGGCCTGTGCAATGACTGCGAGCGGCTACCAGATGTACAGCAAGACTTCCCGTAATTCACAATACGAGTTGATCGAGCGCTATGCGCCCTTGGTCAAGCGTATCGCTTATCATCTGCTGGCGCGCTTGCCGGCCAGCGTGCAGGTCGAGGATCTGATCCAGGCCGGCATGATCGGCCTGCTTGAAGTCTCCACCAAGTATGATTCCACCAAGGGTGCGAGTTTCGAGACCTATGCCGGCATCCGCATCCGTGGTGCGATGCTCGATGAAGTGCGCAAGGGGGACTGGGCGCCACGCTCGGTACACCGCAATACGCGCATGGTGAGTGACGCAATTCGGGCAATTGAAGCTAAAACCGGCCGTGACGCTAAAGATCACGAGGTTGCGGCCGAACTCCAGTTAAGTCTCGATGATTACTACGGGATTTTGAACGATACCTTGGGCAGCCGCCTCTTCAGTTTCGACGACCTGCTGCAGGACGGCGATCATGAAGGGCTGCACGAGGATGGCGCAAGCGGTTCGCTTGAGCCGTCGCGCGACCTGGAAGACGAGCGCTTCCAGGCTGCGTTGGCCGATGCAATTGCCAATCTGCCAGAGCGTGAGCGTCTGGTGTTGGCGCTGTACTACGACGAAGAGCTGAACCTCAAGGAAATCGGAGAGGTTCTGGGGGTCAGCGAATCTCGGGTCAGTCAGTTACACAGCCAGTGCGCAGCTCGTTTGCGAGGGCGTTTGGGGGAGTGGCGAGCGCGTTGACAGGCAATGTGCGGTCTATGGCCGCGCGTTGACTGCAAGCCGGCTGTGCAGAGCGTTACGTGGTAACAGGATGGACCCGTCAGAAGCCTGTCAGGCATTGCCTTGATGGGCTTGTTTCTCAGGTCTTTGCCTGTTGTTGTGCCAAGCCCGTCGTCGTTTCGTACAGCCGGGGGTGTGCTGTGCCAGTATTGAGTGAACAGCGTGTTCAGGTGCTGAACGCGTTAAAGACTGCTTGGAGGTCGAATTGGACAAGAACATGAAAATCCTCATCGTTGATGACTTCTCAACGATGCGGCGGATCATCAAGAACCTTTTGCGTGATCTGGGGTTTACCAACACATCGGAAGCGGATGATGGTCTGACCGCATTGCCGATGCTGCAGAGCGGTGCCTTTGACTTTCTGGTGACGGACTGGAACATGCCTGGCATGTCCGGTATCGATCTGCTGCGCGAAGTCCGCAAGGACGAACGCCTCAAGAGCCTTCCCGTGCTGATGGTCACTGCCGAAGCCAAGCGTGAGCAGATCATTGAAGCTGCCCAGGCTGGGGTGAACGGTTATGTAGTCAAGCCATTCACTGCCCAAGCCCTGAAAGACAAGATCGACAAGATCTTTGAACGCGTCAATAGCTGATGCAAGCCGCGAGGGCGCTATGGATAACAATGATTCGATGGCCGACTTTGAGTCGACCTTAAAAAGACACGCGCAGGAACTTGTCACCAGCCTTGAAAAGGGTCGTTTCGGTGACGCTGTGCAACTGATCCACGAACTCAATCAGACACGCGACCGCGGCCTTTATCAGGAAGTGGGCAAGCTGACTCGTGAGCTGCACAGTGCAATCGTAAACTTTCACATTGATCCGCACATGCCTCAAGCCGAGGAAGTGTCGCAGATCACGGATGCTACCGAACGCCTGTCGTATGTGGTGAGGCTGACCGAGAATGCGGCCAACCGCACCATGGACCTGGTGGAGGAGAGTACGCCGGTCATGAACGGCCTGAGTTCCGACGCCAAGGCATTGAGCGATGACTGGGGACGTTTCATGCGCCGCGAAATCGGTGCCGAAGAGTTCCGCGAGCTGGCCAAGCGGGTCGATGGTTTTCTGACGCGTACCGAGAAGGAAACCCATCAGGTTTCCACACATCTCAATGACATTCTGCTCGCCCAGGATTACCAGGACCTTACCGGTCAGGTCATCAAGCGTGTGACGCAACTGGTCACTGAAGTCGAGAGCAATCTGCTCAAACTGGTGCTCATGGCCAGTCATGTCGATCGCTTCGCAGGCATCGAACATGACGAACAATCCATCCTCGATGAAAAAGATCCTAAAAAACATCTCGCTCAGGGTGAAGGTCCGCAGATTCATGCCGATAAACGTGAAGACGTCGTATCCGGACAGGATGATGTAGACGATCTGCTATCGAGCCTCGGCTTCTAAGGTCTGTTGACGGTTAATTTTAGGGAGCACCCCATGAGCTTCGGCGCCGATGAAGAAATCCTTCAGGATTTTCTGGTAGAGGCCGGCGAAATTCTGGAGCAGTTGTCAGAGCAATTGGTCGAGCTGGAAAGCCGACCGGATGATGCTGACCTGCTCAATGCAATTTTTCGCGGTTTTCACACTGTAAAAGGGGGCGCCGGCTTCCTCCAGCTCCATGAGCTGGTGGAGTGCTGCCACATCGCCGAAAACGTGTTCGACATCCTGCGCAAGGGTGAGCGTCGCGTTGATTCCGAACTGATGGACGTGGTCCTGGAAGCACTGGACACCGTCAACAGCATGTTTGGTCAGGTACGTGAACGGACTGACGTAACCCCGGCGACGCCAGAACTGCTGGCCGCACTTGCGCGTCTGGCCGAGCCACAATCCGCCGACGAGGCCGTTGCCCCTGAGCCGGAGCCGGTGGTTGAAGTACAGGCTGCTGCTCCGGTTGCAGAACCGGCGGCTGGCGACGAGATTACCGATGATGAATTCGAGCAGTTGCTCGATTCGCTGCACGGCTCCAGCCCGGTGTCTGCAGCGCCTGCACAGGCGCCAGCAGCATCAGCGGCTGCGCCGGCGGGTGATGAGATCACCGATCAGGAATTTGAATCCCTGCTCGATCAGTTGCATGGCAAGGGCAAATTTGCGGCCGATGCCGCAACCGCTCCGGCCCCTGCACCTGTGGCGCAGGGCAGTGCAGCGCCTGCCAGTGATGAAATCACCGACGACGAATTCGAAGCGTTGCTCGATCAACTGCACGGCAAAGGCTCGTTTGATGGCGCTGTAGCGGCTCCCGTAGCTGCTGCACCTGTAGCCGTTGCTGCCAAGGCACCCGCTGCTGCGGCTGCATCGGACGAAATCACCGATCACGAATTCGAAAGCCTGCTCGACGAATTGCACGGCAAGGGCAAGTTCGAGCCTGAGGCGATTGTTGCCAAGGCGCCTGCTCCGGCAGCCGCAGCGGCTGCTCCGCCACCGCCGCCTCCTGTTGCCAAGCCTGCTCCAGCGCCTGCCGCGAAAGCCGAGCCGGCCAAACCCGCTTCGGCTCCGGCCCCTGCGCGCGCTCCTGCACCCAGCGGCGAAAAGCCGGTGGCTACAGAGGCTGAAACCACGGTTCGTGTCGATACCGCCCGACTGGACGAGATCATGAACATGGTCGGCGAGCTGGTGCTGGTGCGTAACCGCCTGGTGCGGTTGGGTCTCAACAGCGGCGATGAAGCCATGTCCAAGGCAGTTTCCAACCTGGATGTGGTGACTGCCGATCTGCAGACTGCGGTGATGAAAACCCGCATGCAGCCGATCAAGAAGGTCTTCGGTCGTTTTCCGCGTCTGGTTCGTGACCTGGCTCGCCAGCTCAAGAAAGAGATTAACCTGGAACTGGTCGGTGAAGAGACCGACCTCGACAAGAACCTCGTAGAGGCGCTTGCCGATCCGCTGGTCCACTTGGTGCGTAACGCGGTCGACCACGGTATCGAAACGCCGGAAGAGCGCGAAGCCACGGGCAAGTCCCGCGGCGGTCGGGTGATCCTCTCGGCAGAGCAGGAAGGTGACCACATCCTGCTGTCGATTTCCGATGACGGCAAGGGCATGGACCCTAACGTCCTGCGCTCCATTGCTGTGAAGCGCGGCGTCATGGACAAGGATGCAGCCGATCGGTTGAGTGACACCGACTGCTACAACCTGATCTTCGCGCCGGGTTTCTCGACCAAGACCGAGATTTCCGATGTGTCGGGTCGCGGTGTGGGCATGGACGTGGTCAAGACCAAGATCTCCCAGCTCAACGGTTCGATCAATATCTACTCGACCAAGGGCCAGGGTTCGAAGATCGTCATCAAGGTGCCGCTGACCCTGGCGATCATGCCGACCCTGATGGTGATGCTGGGCAACCAGGCCTTCGCTTTCCCGCTGGTCAACGTCAACGAAATCTTCCACCTGAACCTGTCGACTACCAACGTGGTTGATGGCCAGGAAGTGGTGATCGTACGTGACAAGGCCTTGCCGCTGTTCTACCTCAAGCGCTGGCTGGTCAGTTCGGCGGCTCACGAGGAGCAGCGCGAAGGGCATGTGGTGATCCTCACAGTCGGTACCCAGCGCATCGGCTTTGTCGTCGATCAACTGGTTGGTCAGGAAGAAGTGGTTATCAAACCGCTGGGCAAGATGCTGCAAGGTACGCCGGGCATGTCGGGCGCCACCATCACCGGTGACGGTCGCATCGCCTTGATTCTCGATGTACCCAGCATGCTCAAGCGTTACGCCGCACGGCGTATCTGAACCCGGGGTTGCGGGCAGCCTGGCTGCCTGCGACACCTATTGGAGTGTTTATGGCAGTCAAGGTCCTGGTGGTGGATGATTCCGGTTTTTTCCGCCGCCGCGTTACGGAAATTCTTTCTTCGGACCCCAACATTGTAGTGGTCGGCACCGCCACCAACGGCAAGGAAGCGATTGAGCAGGCGCTGGCGCTCAAGCCGGATGTCATCACCATGGACTACGAAATGCCGATGATGGATGGCATTACGGCAGTTCGCCATATCATGCAGCGTATCCCCACCCCGGTATTGATGTTCTCGTCGCTGACGCACGAAGGTGCGCGCGTGACGCTGGATGCTCTTGATGCCGGTGCGGTGGATTTTCTGCCCAAGAATTTCGAAGATATCTCGCGCAACCCGCAGAAGGTCAAGCAACTGCTGTGCGAGAAAATCAATAGCATTTCACGCAGCAACCGTCGTTCCAGCGGGTTCGGTTCAGCCAGTGCAGCTCCGGCCGCGCCGGCGCCGTCGACGTTGTCCAGCCGCGCCTCTGCGCCAGCCCCGGCACCTGCCAGGGCGGTGCCGTCACGCACTGCGACACCTGCTGCGGCTCCAGCCGCCCCGGCCAGTCATGCGCCGGCGCACCCGACGACTTCCGGCACGGCCAAGCGCAAGGCCTACAAGCTGGTGGCCATCGGCACCTCAACGGGCGGCCCGGTTGCGCTGCAACGGGTGCTGACCCAACTGCCAGCCAATTTCCCGGCACCACTGGTGCTGATTCAGCACATGCCTGCGGCGTTTACCAAGGCATTTGCCGAGCGTCTCGACAAGCTGTGCAAGATCAGCGTCAAGGAAGCCGAAGACGGCGACGTATTGCGTCCTGGTCTAGCGCTGCTGGCGCCGGGTGGCAAGCAGATGATGGTTGACGGACGCGGTACGGTGAAGATTCTGCCGGGCGACGAGCGCCTCAATTACAAGCCCTGTGTCGACATCACCTTTGGCTCTGCCGCCAAGTCCTACGGCGACAAGGTGCTTTCGGTGGTCTTGACCGGCATGGGCGCTGACGGCCGTGAGGGCGCGCGTCTGCTCAAGCAGGCCGGCAGTACCGTGTGGGCTCAGGATGAAGCGAGCTGCGTGATTTATGGCATGCCGATGGCCATCGTCAAGGCTGAGCTTGCGGACGCGATCTACAGTCTCGACGACATCGGTCGGCACTTGGTAGAGGCTTGTCTCTGATGGATGTACTGAGTCTTATCGGTCTGATTCTGGCATTTGTCGCAATCATTGGTGGCAATTTTCTCGAAGGCGGACACCTCGGTGCCTTGCTCAATGGCCCGGCGGCGCTGATCGTGCTGGGCGGTACACTCGGTGCTTCGCTGTTACAGTCGCCGATGAGCGCGTTCATGCGTGCCATGAAGATCATCCACTGGATCATTTTCCCGCCACGTATCGACCTGCCCGGTGGTGTCGACCGGGTCATCGGCTGGAGCATGACTGCCCGCAAAGAGGGCTTGCTGGGTCTGGAAACCGTAGCCGATTCCGAGCCCGACGGTTATGCCCGCAAAGGTTTGCAACTGTTGGTCGATGGTGCCGAGCCGGCAGCGATTCGCAGCATTCTCGAAGTGGATTTCATCACTCAGGAAACCCGCGATATTCAGGCTGCGAAAGTATTCGAAAGCATGGGCGGCTACGCGCCGACCGTGGGTATCATCGGCGCAGTCATGGGCCTGATTCATGTCATGGGCAACCTGGCTGACCCCAGTCAACTGGGCAGCGGTATTGCGGTGGCCTTTGTCGCCACGATCTATGGTGTGGCCATGGCCAACCTGATCCTTCTGCCAGTGGCGAACAAGCTCAAGGCCATTGCCCACCGTCAGGCGCGCTATCGCGAAATGTTGCTTGAAGGTCTTTTGTCCATCGCCGAGGGTGAAAACCCGCGCTCCATCGAACTCAAGCTGCAAGGCTTCATGGAGTAACAGCGCATGGCTCGCCGTCGTCAGGTCGAAGAACACGAAAATCACGAACGCTGGCTGGTGTCGTATGCCGACTTCATTACCCTGTTGTTCGCGTTTTTCGTGGTGATGTACTCGATTTCCTCGGTCAACGAAGGCAAGTACAAGATTCTGTCCCAGGCATTGGTCGGCGTATTCAACGACACCGAGCGCACCATGAAGCCGATCCCCATCGGTGAGCAACGCCCGGTCTCGATCAAGCCCGCCGAGCCGCTGGTCAAGGACAGCGAGCAGACTGACGCCGGCATAGGTCAGGCGTCCGATGACCCGTTGCAGACCATCGCCCAGGACGTGCGCGATGCCTTCGGTGACCTGATCAAGTCCGACCAGATGACTGTGCGCGGCAACGAACTGTGGATCGAGATCGAGCTTAACTCCAGCATGCTTTTCGGCAGCGGCGATGCGATGCCCAGCGACAAGGCCTTCACCATCATTGAAAAGGTCGCCGGGATCGTCAAACGCTTTGACAACCCGATCCATGTCGAGGGTTTTACCGACGACCAGCCGATCAGTACTGCACAGTTTCCGACCAACTGGGAACTGTCTTCGGCGCGTTCTGCCAGCATTGTGCGCATGCTGGCCATGGACGGCGTCAATCCGGCGCGACTCGCCTCGGTGGGCTACGGTGAGTTTCAGCCGATCGTTCCCAACACCAGCACCGCCGGACGCGCCAAGAACCGCCGTGTAGTGCTGGTTATCTCCCGGAATCTGGATATTCGCCGCAGCCTGACCAGCGCCGGATCAGCCAATGTGCAGCCGGATGCTGCATTGCGGCGTGCTGGCACACAAACTGCACCGGTGCCAGCAAAGCCGCCGGTACGCGCGAACGCCGTCAATTCTCCGTCACCCGCCCCCTAAACATCGTATCGGTATGGTCGTCGCTGTACGGAAGGAAAACAATTAATGAGAGTCTGGGCAGTAGCCAACCAGAAAGGTGGAGTCGGAAAGACCACCACGACCATTGCCCTGGCCGGTTTGCTGGCCGATTCAGGCAAGCGCGTGGTGGTGGTCGATCTGGACCCTCACGGCTCCATGACCAGTTATTTCGGGCATAACCCGGACGAGCTGGAACACAGTGCTTTCGATCTGTTCCTGCATAAAGGCGCGGTGCCGGACGGTCTTCCCGGCCAGTTGCTGCTGCCTACCAGCGACAAACGTATCTCGCTGATACCGTCCAGCACTGCACTCGCCACGCTGGAACGCCAGTCACCCGGCCAGAGCGGCCTGGGCCTGGTTGTCGCGAAAAGCCTGGCTCAGTTGTGGCAGGATTTTGACTATGCGTTGATCGACAGTCCGCCGCTGCTGGGCGTTCTCATGGTCAATGCACTGGCGGCCAGCCAGCAACTGGCGATTCCGGTGCAAACCGAGTTTCTGGCCGTGAAAGGTCTGGAGCGCATGGTCAATACGCTGACCATGATCAACCGTTCGCGCAAGGTGCCGCTGCCTTACACCATCGTGCCGACCTTGTTCGACCGCCGTACCCAGGCCTCGATGGGCACCTTGAAACTGTTGCGTGACAGCTTCCCCGAGCATGTCTGGCAAGCCTATGTGCCGGTCGATACCCGACTGCGCGATGCCAGCCGTCTGGGTCTTACGCCGTCGCAGAACGACAGCAAGAGTCGTGGTGTGATCGCTTACCGGGCATTGCTCAAGCATATGCTCGCCGAGCAGCTCAATGCGCAGGTGGCCTGACGTGAACGCCTACTCTTTCTACATTGTTTGCTCAAGTGATGCCTCAATGCGGCCGATAACTCTATCAGGCTGCACATGCTCCATTTTTTGTTGGGCCCCGGTATGAACCGCCCTGTAGAAGTAGCAACACGACCCAAAATGGCTTTGCAGTCCTATCTGGACGCATTGCTGTACGACGCGACTGAAGTGCTCGAAGAGCCCGTCAGCAGCATCGATGAATTTCAGGCGGCTGTGCTCGAAGAGCAGGCCTTTGATGCGCGGATGCAGGCGCAGATCAAACCGCTGGCGGTCGCGGTCGCCGCACCGGCTGCGGTGGCTGTCGAGGTACAGGTCGCAGCGCCTGCGCCAGTGGTTGAAGTCGCTCCGGTGATCGTTGCCGAAGCGGTGCAGGTTGACGTGGCTCAGGTTGAAGAGGCAGTGCCCACCGTTGCGCTGGTGGAGCCGGTCGCCGAGTTGAGCACGCTGGCAGCCCAGCGCACTCCGACGCCACCGCCGACCAGTGATGGTCGTCCGGCATGGGCTGCCGAGCCGTTCGAATGCCTGTTGTTCGATGTGGCCGGTCTGACACTGGCGGTGCCGCTGGTGTGCCTGGGGTCGATTTATCCGCTGGCGGGGCAGGAGCTGACGCCGCTGTTCGGTCAGCCGGACTGGTTTCTCGGGATCCTGCCGTGCCAGGCAGGCAACCTGAAAGTGTTGGATACCGCGCGCTGGATCATGCCTGATCGCTACCGCGACGATTTTCGCCAGGGATTGCAGTACGTGATTTCGGTGCAGGGGTACGAGTGGGGGCTGGCGGTGCATCAGGTCAGCCGTTCGTTGCGTCTTGATCCGAACGAGATCAAATGGCGCGCGCAGCGAGGTCATCGTCCATGGCTGGCGGGTACGGTCATCGAGCACATGTGCGCGTTGCTGGATGTTGCAGAGTTGGCCGAGCTGATAGCCAGTGGCGCGGTCAAGCAGTTGAACAAGTCGAAATAATCATGGGTCGATGCCAGTGGCATCACCTGCAAAGAACACACGTGAGGGGTTGGGGTTATGAATAAGTCGTCTGCACAAGGTTCCGAAGATCCTATTCTGCAATGGGTCACGTTCCGCCTGGATAACGAGTCCTACGGCATCAACGTAATGCAGGTGCAGGAAGTGCTGCGCTACACTGAAATCGCCCCGGTGCCGGGTGCGCCAAGCTACGTATTGGGCATCATCAACCTGCGCGGCAATGTCGTGACCGTGATCGATACCCGTCAGCGTTTTGGCCTGGCCCCGGTTGAAGTCAGCGACAATACGCGTATCGTGATCATCGAAGCCGACAAGCAAGTGGTTGGTATCCTGGTCGATAGCGTGGCTGAAGTGGTTTACTTGCGTCAGTCAGAAGTTGAAACTGCGCCTAACGTCGGTAACGACGAATCGGCCAAGTTCATTCAGGGCGTTTGCAACAAGAACGGCGAGCTGTTGATTCTGGTTGAACTGGACAAAATGATGTCCGAAGAAGAGTGGTCCGAGCTGGAGAACATCTGATTGATCTTTGAGGTAGCTGTCGTCTTTCTGGGCATTCTCTGGGTTGTCACCCTGTTTATGTTCCTGGCCCATACCAGGCGTCAGCGCAAGCTCGACGCCGAGCGTGATGAGGCGGCTGCCTTGCGGGATCAGCGGATCAAGGAGTTGGCCAGACGCCTGGACAACTACCAGAACGGTACGGTGCGCATGGGCGAAGCGTTGCATGAGCTGCGTGCCGTCGTTGCGCCGTTACCGGACAAGCTCACTGCGCTGGAGCAGCGCGATCCCTCCACGCTGTCCTTCGCCCAGGCCGCCCGTCTGGTCGGCATGGGTGCCAGTATCGATGAGCTGACCCAGTCCTGCGGCCTGACCCAGGCCGAAGCGCAACTGATGACCAAACTGCACGGCAATACAGCGAGCTAATTTCTCGTTCGGATGGCTATCGTTCCCATGCTCCGCGTGGGAATGCAGTTCGTGACGCTCCGCGTCACACAGTGGTTCTGTGATGTCAGGTAGATTGGGGTTCGACTCAAGTCACCTTTTCGCCCCTCGGCGACTCACTTTGAGGGACCAA
>NZ_JARVSW010000043.1:0-22154 GCF_030208985.1 Pseudomonas sp. MEJ108 | reverse complement strand
CCTCCAAAGGTTGCATCCAACCTTCGGGGGTCACACCAGAGCGTGAGGAACGATATGTGCCTGGAGCGACTGGGGCGCCCACAGGCAAAAACGCCGATTATCGTGAGCGGTCAATACGGCGCACAGCTTTACAGCGTAATCCCCTTGATGCGCACCAATGCAAGGCAGAAAAAATCATGCGCCTGACGCCATCGTAAACGCTGCGCAGCCTTGCGGGTATTGCCAATTCGGGCTTGAAGCGCTGCCGGCGCAAGCTGGCACAGGCCCTGCATATTACTCAACAACCCCACCATGAATGTGGTCGGGCCGCCCCGGTTGATCGACGTGGATCGCCAGTCTCGCAGAGACCAGAGGGCTATCAGGGCGCCTCCGGCAACGTGGCTCGATGGCCCCCCAGAACACCCATAAGAGAACAGGCAAAGGCGCCTGGAACCGAAAGGTTCCGGGCGCTTTTTTTTTGCTTTGAAAAACCTGATTGGCCTCGGCCGGGACTCGCTATGAACACCACAGTCTTCCCCCTCAACGATGTAAAAACCCTGATCGTCGTCGGTAATGGCATGGTCGGGCATCATTGCGTCGAGCAGTTGATCGCAGGCGGCGCACTCGAGCGTTATCGCATCCACGTCTTTGGCGAGGAAACACAGCGCGCCTACGACCGCGTGCACCTGTCCGAATACTTCACCGGCCGCGACGCCGAATCGCTGGCCATGAGCGAGATGTCTGTCTACGAACAACCCGGCCTGACGCTGCACCTCGGCGTACCGGTGCTGGAGATTGATCGTGATCGTCACGAAATCATTACCGCCGAGGGCTGCTTCAGTTACGACAAGCTGATCCTGGCCACCGGCTCCTACCCGTTCGTACCGCCTATCGAGGGCGCGCGGGGCAACTCCCGGCTGGTCTATCGCACACTCGAGGACCTGGACAGCATTCGCTATGCAGCGACGAAAGCCCGCCGTGGCGTAGTGGTCGGCGGCGGTCTGCTGGGGCTGGAAGCGGCCAATGCGCTTAAATCGCTGGGGCTGGAAGCCCATGTCGTCGAGTTCGCGCCGCGTCTCATGCCGGTGCAACTGGATGACCTCGGTGGCGCTGCGTTGAAGGCGCGTATCGAAGCGCTGGGCGTCGGCGTGCATCTGTCGCGCGCCACGCAGTCGATCAGCGACGGCAAGCAGTACCGCTACCGCATGAACTTCGCCAATGACGAGTTTCTCGAGACCGACCTGATCGTGTTCTCCGCAGGCATTCGCCCGCAAGACGCCCTGGCCCGCCAATGCGAGCTGGCGCTCGGCCCACGCGGAGGCATCGCAATCGACGAGCACTGCCGCACCAGCGACGCCGACATCTATGCAATCGGCGAATGCGCAGCCTGGAACGGCAGTGTGTTCGGCCTGGTGGCGCCCGGTTATCAAATGGCCCGTGGCGTAGCAGCGCAATTGTGCGAACAGGATACTGACGCATTCTTCGGCGCCGACATGTCCACCAAGCTCAAACTGCTGGGCGTGGATGTCGGCTCCATCGGTGATGCGCACGGTGCGCTGGCCGGGGCCGTCAGTTATCGCTTCATTGACGAAGCCACCGCCAGCTACCGTCGCCTGGTGGTGTCGGCCGATGGCAAGCAGGTGCTCGGCGCTGTGCTGGTTGGCGATAACAGCTATTACGACACGCTGCTGCAATACGCGCAGAACGGCATCCCGCTGCCCGCCGATCCATCGAGCCTGATTCTGCCGCGTGGCGAAGGCGCGCCGACGCTGGGCGCCGACGCCCTGCCCGCCACAGCGACTATCTGCTCCTGCCATAACGTCAGCAAAGGCGCGGTGTGCTCGGCCATCGACAATGGCTGCACCGATCTGGCCGCAATCAAGTCCTGCACCAAGGCGGCCACCGGTTGCGGCGGTTGCACGGCATTGCTCAAACAGGTTTTCGAGCATGAACTGATCGCTCGCGGTGTGGCGGTCGACAAAAGCCTCTGTGAACACTTTGCTTATACCCGGCAGGAGTTGTACTCGATGGTGCGCGTCGAAGGCATCGAGACCTTTGACGAACTGCTGACTCGGCATGGCAAAGGCGCGCATGGCTGCGACATCTGCAAGCCCGCAGTCGGCTCGATCCTGGCGTCGTGCTGGAACCGCCCCATCACCGAGCCTTCACTGGTGCCGCTGCAGGACACCAACGATACCTTCATGGCCAACATGCAGAAAAACGGCACCTACTCGGTGGTGCCGCGTATTCCGGGTGGCGAAATCACCCCGGACGGCCTGATTGCGATTGGCGCGGTGGCAAAAAAATACGACTTGTACACCAAGATCACCGGCGGCCAGCGCATCGACCTGTTCGGCGCACAACTGCACGAGTTGCCGGATATCTGGAGCGAGCTGATCGAGGCAGGCTTCGAAACCGGCCATGCCTACGGCAAGTCGACCCGCACGGTCAAATCCTGCGTCGGCAGCACCTGGTGCCGCTACGGCGTGCAGGACAGCGTCGCCATGGCGCTGCGTATCGAAGACCGTTACAAGGGCCTGCGCTCGCCGCACAAGCTCAAGTTCGCCGTGTCCGGCTGCACCCGCGAATGCGCCGAAGCGCAGAGCAAGGACGTCGGTGTGATTGCCACCGAGAACGGCTGGAACCTTTACCTGTGCGGCAACGGCGGCATGCGTCCGCGTCACGCCGAGTTGTTCGCCACCGACCTGGATGACCAAACCCTGATTCGTTACATCGACCGCTTTCTGATGCTCTACATCCGCACCGCCGACAAGCTGCAGCGTACTTCGGTCTGGCGTGAAACGCTGGAAGGCGGCCTCGATTATCTCAAGGCGGTCATCGTCGACGACAGCCTGGGCCTGGCCGCCGAGCTGGAGTCGCAGATGCAACTGGTGGTCGACCGCTACGAATGCGAATGGGCCAACGCCCTCAAGGACCCGGAAAAACTCAAGCGCTTCCGCACCTTCGTCAACGACGGGCGTGCTGACCCCGACGTGCAGTTCGTCAAGGAACGCGCCCAGCGGCGCCCGGCAAGACCCGAAGAGCTGGCTCTTATTCCGTTGTTCAAGGAGGTGGTGTGATGAACGCGTCTCAGACAATACGCACCGGCGACAATGCGCCCGCGGCAGCGCAGCAGCACTGGCAGCCCCTGTGCGGACGTGCGGATCTGGTCGCCAATTCAGGCGTCGTTGCGTGGCTGGACGGCGCGCAGGTCGCACTGTTCTACCTGCCCGAAACTGCACAGGGCGAGCAGCTCTTTGCCATCGACAACCGCGATCCCAAATCGGGGGCCAACGTGATCGGGCGTGGTCTGATCGGGCAGATCGCGGGCGAACTGGTCATCGCCTCGCCGTTGTACAAGCAGCACTTTCGCCTGCACGACGGCAGCTGTATCGAATACCCGGATCAGCGGCTCGACGTCTGGCCGGTAAGGCTCAAAGGTGATCAGGTAGAGATTGCCGTTTAATCGGCAGTGCCGGTCGCAGACAACCTGGTCGCTATCGGACCAGGTTGCCGCGTGGCGTGACGTGCAGCTTATTGAAGTTCGGAGACCAGTGCCTTGTTGAAGCCTTGCGGGTCTTCCATCTGCGGGGCATGGCCCTTGCCCTTGAATTCCACCAGCCTGGCGCCCGGGATCATCTGCGCCACCTGCTTGCCCAGTACCTTGTAATTGCCGATCTTCGCCTTGACCTCAGGCGGGGCGATGTCACTGCCGATGGCAGTGGTATCGGCATCACCAATCATCAGCACCGTCGGCACCTGCAACCTGGGGAACTCGTAGAACACCGGCTGGGTGAAAATCATGTCGTAGATCAACGCCGAGTTCCAGGCCACGACCTTGTGACCCGGCCCTTTGTTCAGACCGGCCAGCATGTCGACCCACTTGTCATACTCAGGCTTCCAGCGGCCGTCGTAGTAAGTCTTCTGCTCGTAGGCGCGAATGCCTTCGGCGGTGGTCTTCAGCTCTCGCTCATACCACTGGTCGACGCTGCGGTAAGGCACGCCGAGTGCTTTCCAGTCTTCCAGACCGATCGGGTTGACCATCACCAGCTTCTCGGTCTGCTTCGGGTACATCAACGCATAACGCGTGGCCAGCATGCCGCCCGTGGAGTGACCGACCACCGACACCTTGTCGAGGCCCAGTTTTTCCAGCAGCGCGTGGGTGTTCATCGACAACTGCTGGAAGCTGTACTGGTAGTGCTCCGGCTTGGTCGAGGTGCAGAAACCGATCTGATCCGCTGCGACGACGCGATAGCCCGCGGCACTCAGTCCCTTGATGGTGTCTTCCCAGGTCGCAGCGCAAAAATTCTTGCCATGCATCAGCACCGCCGTGCGGCCGTTGGCTTTGCCACTGGGCGCGACGTCCATATAACCCATTTCCAGCGTCTGGCCCTGGGACTGGAAACTGAATTTGTGCAGCGCATGGGGGTACGTGAAACCTTCCAGTTGCTGGCCATAACCGGACGTCTCAGCCAGTGCTGCGCCTGACAGCGTCAACGACATCAACATGCCGGCAATCTTTGCAGCCCGCATAAGGGGCACCTCCTGTAAATAGAGTCGAATTCTCGAACCGCTGAACTGCACGCGGCGGACCTGCAAGTAGACCCTGTTTCCCACAACAGATTCGCCCTTTTCCTGCCAACAGAACCGTAAGCAGACGTTTCTTCACGCTGATTTCCGACGATGGCAAAATGCTGGACGCCTCCTGCCGTGCCTGCCTAGACTGGGCCGTCCGTTACAGGCCGTCGTGGCCATCCGGGTCTGACGCCAAGGAACAGCAATGAATCGAAATGAACTGCGCAAGGCCGACATCAACCTGATGGTGGTATTCGAAACATTGATGCAGGAGCGTAACGTCACCCGCGCAGCCGAAAAACTGTTTCTCGGCCAACCCACGATAAGCGCCGCCCTGAATCGCCTGCGCAGTCTGCTCAACGACCCGCTGTTCATCCGCGTCGGCCATCGCATGGAACCCACCGCACGCGCTCACGAGATTCTCAAGCACCTGACGCCCGCGCTGGACGCCATGTCCACGGCGCTCAGCCTGACCACCGACTTCGATCCGTCAGTCAGCAAAATGACCTTTCGCATCGGCCTGACCGATGACGTCGAGTTCGGCCTGCTGCCGGCGATGCTCAAGGCCATCCGCGAAGAAGCGCCCGGCGTGGTGATCGTGGTCAAGCATGTCGACTACCTGAATATCTCCGAGGTGCTGATGTCGGGCGACATCACCGTCGGCGTCTGCCTGACCCGTGAACTGCCGGCCAACGCCAAGCGCAAGACGCTGCGTAACGTGCAGCCGAGGCTGGTGCGCGCCGACAAGCCTGCCGGTCCCATGAGCCTGGACGAATACTGCTCGCGCCCACACGTTGTGGTCTCGCACGTCGCGAGTGTCAGCAGTTTCGCCGATGAGTGGCTGACCGCGCTGGGACGCAAGCGTCAGGTGGTGTTGTCGGTGCCGCAGTTTGCCACCCTGCCCGCTTTGATGGCCGGCACCGACATGATTTCGGGGCTGTCCGACTACGCGGCAGAGGCCATGAGCGCACTGGGTCTGCTGTATGACGAGCCACTGCCCTTCCCCACGCCGGGGCTGGACCTGTCGATGACGTGGCTGAGTGTGATGGACAGCGACCCTGCCGAGCGTTGGCTGCGCAGCAGGATCGAGGCGTTCATGGGCGAGCGCCAGGAAGCGTCCGCCCTGGCCGGATGATCAGCCGAAACGACCGGTGATGTAATCTTCGGTCTGGGTCTTGGAGGGCTTGGTGAAGATGGTGTCGGTGTCGCCGTGCTCGATCAGTTCACCCATGAACATGAAGGCCGTGTAGTCGGAGCAACGCGCCGCCTGCTGCATGTTGTGAGTCACGATGATCACGGTGAACTGCTCTTTTAGTTCGGTGATCAGCTGTTCGATACGTCCTGTGGAAATCGGGTCAAGTGCCGACGTCGGCTCGTCGAGCAGCAAGACCTGAGGACGCAGCGCGATGGTACGGGCGATGCACAGACGCTGCTGCTGACCACCGGACAGACCGGTCGCGCTCTGCTTGAGCTTGTCCTTGACCTCGTCCCACAAGGCCGCGCCACGCAGGGCCTGCTCGACGCGATCTTCCATTTCCCGACGCGACAGTTTTTCGTGGTGCTTGATGGCGTAGGAAATGTTGTCGTAGATCGACATCGGGAACGGCACCGGCTTCTGAAACACCATGCCCACATGACTGCGCAGGCGGTTCATCGAATAGCCTGGCGCCAGGATGTTTTCGCCATTGAGCAGCACTTCACCGCGCGCTTCCTGCTTCGGGTACATCGCGTAGATGCGGTTGAAGACGCGCAGCAGGGTCGATTTACCGCAACCCGACGGGCCGATGATCGCAGTAATGCGCTTCTCGGGGATGGTCATGTCGATGGACTTCAACGACTTCTGGTTGTTGTAGAAAAACTCCAGACCGCGTACTTGGATCTTGGTTTTTTCGTTGGCCAGGGAAAGGTTGTTCATCAGGACGCCCTATTGCGCAGAAGAATTAAGCGAGACAGCAGACTCAGTATCAGTACGAACAACGTCATGACCAGCGCACCGGCCCATGCCAGGGAGTGCCAGTCATCGAACGGGCTCATGGCGTACTGGAAAACCACCACCGGAACACTGGCGATGGGTTTGAGCAGATCGCTGCTCCAGAACTGATTGCCGAAAGCGGTGAACAGCAGCGGCGCGGTTTCGCCGGTGATGCGTGCCAATGCGAGCAATACGCCGGTTACCACACCGGCCTTGGCTGCGCGCAGGACGATTTGCAGGGTCAGCTTCCATTGCGGCACACCCAGCGCCAGCGCAGCTTCACGCATGGTCGAGGGTTGCAATTGCATCATTTCGTCAGTGGTACGCACCACCACCGGGATCACCAGCAATGCCAGCGCCAGCGCGCCGGCAATCGCCGAAAAGCCCACCTGATGGCCTGTCACCGCGTTGAGTGGCAGAACCACGACGGTGTAGACGAACAGGCCGAGCACGATGGAAGGTGCCGAGAGCAGGATGTCGTTGATGAAGCGAACCGTGTTGCCCAGTTTGGTGTAGCGGGCAAACTCGGCCAGCCAGATGCCGGCCATCAGGCCGATCGGCGTACCGATCAGCAGGCCGATGCCGGACATCAGCACGCTGCCGTAGAACGCGTTGGCCAGACCACCCTCGGTGCCCGGCGGCGGAGTCATGCCGGTGAACAGTTGCAGGTTGAGCGCGTCGATACCCTTGATGATGGTGGTCAGCAGAATCCACACCAGCCACAGCAGGCCGAAGGCGGTGGCGCCACAGCTGAGTACCATCGCAATCTTGTTCTTGATACTGCGAACCCGATACAGGTGCTCGCTGCCGGTCACATCCTTACTCATAACCCCTCCTTACGCGAAAGGCGCGACAGCATCAGGCGTGCAAGGGCCAGCACGATGAAGGTGACGACAAACAACAGGAAGCCAAGGGCAATCAGTGCCGAACGGTGCAAGTCGGTATAGGCCTCGTTGAACTCGTTGGCAATCACCGAAGCGATCGAACTGCTCGGCATCATCAGCGAAGCCGAGAACTGATGCGCGTTGCCCAGTACGAAGGTTACCGCCATGGTTTCGCCGAGCGCGCGTCCCAACCCCAGGAACACACCGCCGACCACGGCCGAACGGGTGTAAGGCAGCACGATGTCCCAGACCACTTCCCAGGTCGTACCGCCCAGTGCATAGGCCGACTCCTTGAGGGCCACGGGCACGGTACGGAAGACTTCCTGCATCACCGAGGTAATGAACGGGGTGATCATGATCGCCAGCACGATGCCGGCGGTCAGCATGCCGATACCCAGCGGCGGCCCTTGGAACATCGGACCGATCAGCGGCAGTGCGCCAAGGTTTTCGGTGATCCACGGCGACAGGTGTTCAGCCATGAACGGGCCGAAGACAAACAGCCCCCACATGCCGTAGATGATCGAAGGGATACCGGCCAACAGCTCGATGGCCGAGGCGATCGGCATGCGCAACCACGGTGGTGCCACTTCGGTGAGAAAGATTGCAATGCCGAAACTCACCGGTACGGCGATCAGCAAAGCCAGAAAAGAGGTAACCAGGGTGCCGTAAATCGGAACCAGCGCGCCGAACTTGCCGGCGTTCACGTCCCACTCGGTGCTGGTCAGAAAGCCAAACCCGAAAGTCTGGAATGCCAGACTGCCGCCCCACAGGGTCGACAAGGCAATACAACCCAGCAAAGCAAGCACCAGCATCGCTGCAGCCTGCAATGAACGCTTGAACCACAGGTCATGACGATGATCCCGTTTGGCGCGCTTCTCGCCCTCGGACTCACCAGCGGAGACGTTAGCGGACAGGTATTGGGTGTTTTCAGTCATGTTGAGGCCACTCGCAAGGAAAAGCCCCTGTCACCGAGCCGATATCGCGGCTGATGACAGGGGTGGTACGGGTTGAATCACTTACTTGGTGAATTCCGTTTTCCAGTAGCTTTCCACGCGATCAACCAGCGATTTAGGCAATGCTACGTATTCCAGTTTCTCGGCCTGCTTCTGGCCGTTTTCCAGGGACCACTTGAAGAAGTCGAAAGCCGCAGTGCTTTTCTCTTCGTTCTTGGCTTTCTTGTACATGATGATCCAGGTGGTCGCGGTGATCGGCCATGCAGCCTCACCCGGCGCGTTGGTCATGATCAGGTTGAAGTCTTTGGCGCTCGCCCAGTCGGCGGTGTCAGCAGCTGCTGCGAAAGCCTTGGCGTCTGGTTTGATAAATTTGCCAGCCGCGTTTTTCAGCTGAGTGTAGGACAGCTTGTTGGTGGTCGCGTAGGAGTACTCGACGTAGCCGATCGAACCCTTGATCTGCTTCACGTAGGCCGAAACACCTTCGTTACCCTTGCCGCCCACGCCTGCTGGCCACTGTACGGTCGAACCGAACTTCAGCTTCTCGTTCCACTCGGGGCTGACTTTGCTCAGGTAGTTGGTGAAGTTGTACGTGGTGCCCGAACCGTCCGAACGGTGAACGACGGTGATGGCGGTATCAGGCAGTTTGACGCCCGAGTTCAGCGCAGTGATTGCAGGGTCGTTCCACTTCTTGATCTCGCCCATGAAGATCTTGGCGATGGTTGGACCGTCCAGCTTCAGCTCGCCACTTTCGACGCCTTCGACGTTGACGATCGGCACGATACCGCCGATCACGCTCGGAAACTGACCCAGACCGCCGGCCTGCAGGTCTTCTGCGGACATCGGAGCATCGGATGCACCGAAGTCAACGGTCGCAGCCTTGATCTGGGCAATACCACCACCCGAACCGATGGACTGATAGTTGATACGGTTATCCTTGCTCTTGCTGTAGTCCTGGGACCACGCCGAAATAACCGGGTAGACGAAACTCGAACCAGCGCCTGTTACATCAGTCGCGTGAGCCACACCGCTAAGGCACAGCGATGCGATCAGAAGCGACAAGCGTTTTTTAGTCAGCAGAATCACGGTAATACCTCAGTCCAGGAGATTGTGTGGTGGTCCACTTAAGGAGGCCCGAGGCGGATTTAAAACCTCAAATGTTGCTGTTTAATGACAATCCAACGAATCGTGTCCGGAGGGGAACTTTTTTGTAAGTGATTTCCTACGTCACTGGCGATGAAAACCCCTTTAAAAGCCAATGTTTACGGGCTATTCACGCTACATCAAGCCAAATAGCGTTCTGCCACCACCCATCGGATGGCGAAATGCCATTGGCGTTATAAAAATGTAAGAAAGTGTGATTTTAAGAATCGTTGTAAATGACCGAGCGGTCACGTTATAGCTAAATCAACTTAAAACTCCGCTGTTGACGGTGTTCAGGGGTGCATGAATGACCGAAAAAAGCGCGCGATCACTCTCAAGGTGGATAGCAACGGCGTAAGGCTTGATGCATGGAAGATATCTACCGTTCGTCGGGTTCGACGGCACCTATGGCCACTGGCCAATGACCAACGTGAGTACTTTAAAACAACGGAGTTAGCATCATGATCAAGACCAAACTGACTGCCCTGACCCTTGCTGGCCTGATGGCTGTAGCTTCAGGCGCCGCCTTCGCCGAGTCGACCACTACCCCTGAAACCCCGATCAACAAGAATGCGACCAAACTGCCGGGCACCAATACCCAGCCGATGGACCGCACCTCGTCCGAGACCCCAGGTGTGCAGACTGAAAGCAAGGAAGCGGCAGCCGAGCGTTCGATGAAGCACGACAAGACGACACACGGCACGCACGACAAGAGCACCCCCACTGAAAAGACCAAGACTCAGTAATCAGGCGTCTTACGCGGGCAGGACCATGCCCTGCCCGCGGGTCCACCCTTCTAGCGGCACCGTTTCAGTCCCTGTACTTACGGAGGTTGCATCATGATTAGGAATAGATTGGGGGCCATAAGCCTCGCAGCATTTTTGGCCCTCTCGGGCACCAGCGCATTTGCAGGGTCGACCGGCCCGACCAACCCGGCAGGCGACAGCCCTAAGGTCCCAGGCACCGGTACGGAAAAGAACGTCGATGGAACCAGCCCCGGCGCACCAGGCACAAGCCCCGGCACCAAAGGCATGGATCCCTTGCCCGGAAAGAACGGCAGTGCAGATGACAAGCCTCATGACTCGAAACACCCGCATGATGCAGATCACCAGGACAGTCAGGACGGGCACAAGGCCCCTTGATGGTCTGACAGGTCGCTACTGACACAAGCACTGTCGTCAGTTGCCCATTGCACGTAACACACCTCCACCGGCATGCCATGCTCGGCACAGAAGTCCAGCCAGCGCAGTTGGTTGTCCTGGAGGCGATCACCCGGCCCCTTGACCTCGATCATTCGATAACGACGCTGTTGCGGAAAGAACTGGATCAGGTCGGGCATCCCTGTCCGGTTGGCTTTTATGTCCTGCAACAGGCGACGAAACCAGCGAAGCAAGTGCGCTGCCGGCAGGCAATAGAGCGCCTGCTCCAGAAGCTCCGGCGTCAGCGCTCCCCAGAATACGAAGGGTGATTGCAGGCCGTATTTGCTTTCAAAATGCTCACGAATGGTCGCCAGGTATTCATCCGACTCCAGTTGCACCAGACAGGCATCGAATAACGCAGCCCTGCGCTGATAGAAGTCAGGGCTGTACAGGTCACTCGGCGCACTGTGAAACGGATGAAAGAATGCACCCGGCAACGGCGCAAAAATGGCTCGCCAGCACAGCAGCCCGAACAGTGAATTGATCAGCGCATTCTCGACGTAATGCACTTCCCCGCCCTGCTCGGCTTCGAGGTGCAGGCGTATCAGACGCTCGACACTCATCCCCGACACCGGCGTGACCTGCACGTCCAGCCGTGCAATGGCCCGCACCGTGCGCTTGCGCGCCGCCGCCAGGCCGAGCTTGCGTTGCAGGCGTGGCAAGACGCGTGACAGGTGCTGGACCTCCGCATCACTTTCCGGTGCAAGACGGGCCTGCTCCGCCAGCGTCAGCGCCGCTGCATACTCGGCATTGCGCTCCAGCACGCGGATTTGCCTTGAACGCGCGCCGGGGTAGCTCGACTGACGATACACCGCCATCGCCAGAGGCCAGTCCTGGATGCGCTCGGCCTGTTGCCCGATACGGAACAGCAGTTTGCCACGACGCATCAGCAACCACGGATTGCCGCACTCGATGGCAATGACACGCTCGGCCAGCGCATGCAGCTCCAGGCAGGTTTCCAGTGCTTCCCGGCAGGCATGCAATTGCAGGCACACATCAATGTCGGCACGCTGGTTGATGCCGCGCGACTCCAGCGAGAACTCGACCTTTTCGTAGCGGTAGATACCCAGGTCAGCCAGCACGAATTCAGACCATTCCTGGTACAGATTGCCGAAGTACAGCAAGCGCAGGCGATCACACAGCGGCATGATCTTCAGGCCGAACACAGCGTCGGACAACGTCGGGTACCATTGTTCAAGGGACTGCGGCGACGGGTACATCGGCTGCAGGCGCTCGAACCATTCCTGCTTGCGCTCAGGGCCCTTGACCGCGTGGTCTTTGAAGCAGTGGCTCAACTCATCCCGACGCAGCAGCTGGAACAGCTCGCTCAAGCCCAGTGGCGGAGCGCTGTCGACCCACTCCCGCGCCAGTAGCGGCAGCACGGCGTCATGAGGATCGCCAATCTCGACATAACCGAGTTTGCTGGCCCGAAACAACACACCCTTGCGCATCACCATGCGCACCAGCAAACCCTGGGCGGGCACCGGCAATTCGGCAAACTCGCTGATGAAGCGGCGCTCGGTTGCATCGAGCAGGTCATCGTAGCGCCGGGCAATCCAGCCAAGGACCTGACGGAAGTTTTCCAGGTAATAAAACGGATTGTCGAGGGGCGAAGTATTCAAGGCCAGCGTTCACATACAAATGAGCAGACTGAACAAGGATACTGGTTATCCGTACAGATTCCAGCGCAAACGCCTGCTGAACGTGTTTCGGCCGATCAATGGCATGTATCGCGGGCTGACGGCCGGCTTTAGAATCGGCGGGATAATATCTGCAGCCGAGAGACGAATATGCACGCGCCACTGGTTTATCTCGCAGGCTTCGACGTGTTCAGGACCGACGCCGTGGAACATGGACGCTATCTCAAGGCATTGTGCGCGGCACACGGGCTTGAGGGGTTGTATCCGTTTGACAATGAGGTCACGCAGGGACGGACCGCGCATGAAACCGCGCAGCAGATTTACTCGATGAACGTCGCGATGATTCATCGCTGCTCTGCCATGCTGGTCAACCTGAACGTGTTCCGCGGCCTGGAGCCGGATTCAGGCACGGCCTTTGAAGTCGGTATGGCGGTCGCACTGAACAAGCCGGTGTGGGCGTACTTTGAACCGGTCGCGTCGCTGCGCGAGCTGGTTCCTCACGATGAAGACGGTCTCGACGCCAATGGGTTTACGGTTGAAGACTTCGACTTGCCGCGCAACTTGATGCTGGCCTGCAGTTGGGCGGGTACCAGCTCGACCGTGGAACTGGGCGCAGAGGCGCTGGCAAGGTACCTGAGTGGCTTTCAGGCCCTGCCGGGGAGCGGCTGAACGCAGGCTGTCAGCCCCAACCCCGAAAGTCCCCGCCGTTGTCGCGCAGCATCTGCAACATGCCTTCTGCCGCAGGAGACAGATAACCGCCCTTGCGCAACGTCACACCAATGGTGCGTTTGAGGGTGGTCTGCTCGAGCGGCACCTCGCGCAGGTGCTGCATGGTCTTGCCGAACTCCAGCGACTCGCGGGCAATGAAGCTCAACAGGTTGCTGCGGGCAATCAGCCCCGGCAGCAGCGAGATCGAATTCGCTTCGATCTGCACCGTCGGCAGCGGCAGGCCGTGAGCGGCGAAGGTCGCGTCGAGCCATTTGCGCGATGAAACACTCACCGGCGGCAGTACCCAGCGATACGCGCACAGGTCACTCATCTTCAACGACGGCTTGAAAATCGGATGATTCTTGCTGGCGACCACCACAGCTTCGTCCTGCAGTATGGCGAAGCTGGTGACGTCTTCGCTGTCGGGCGCCAGCGCGCAAATGATCATGTCCAGCTGACCGGAGCGCAACGATTCGCGCAGCAGGTCATCCTGACCTATCACCAGCTTCAAGGTGACGTCCGGGGTACGCTGCAACAAGGCCGAAGTCAGTTTCGGCATCAGGTATTCCGCCATCGTCGCAGCGCAGCCGACCCGTATGTTGCCCACCATGCCACTGGCGAAATCCCGAATCTCGCGCTGGGTCTGGGCGATGCTTTGCTGCAATTCCTTGCCACGCGCCTGCAGCAGCTCGCCCACGGGCGTCAACTTGATGCGTCGGCCGTCACGCTGAAACAGTCGCGTGCCGAATGATTCCTCAAGGCGCTGAATGCTTTTGGTCAGCGCTGGCTGGCTGCGATTGAGCTTCTCCGCAGCCCGTCCGAGATGCCCCAGTTCGGCAATAGTTTCGAAATAGGTGAGATCACGCAGGTCCATATCTATCAACCAAAGTTATCAATTCATGATTATTAGAAAATAGACTTGATGAGTTGCGAAGTCGATACTGTGCGTATGTGATTTACCCCAATCAAGGAGAACGTCCTTGTCAAACGCTTCACGCTTTTCGCTTTCCTCCCTTTCCCCGCTGACTCAATGGGCGGGTCTGATCCTGATAGCCGGCATTGCCGGGCAACTGCTCAAACTGTTCGATATGCCTGCTGCGATGTTCCTCGGGCCCATGCTGGTCGCCATCGGCTTTGGTGTTTCAGGCGCCAGCATCCGTATGCCCAAGCGGGCCTTTCAACTCGGTCAGGGCACGGTCGGCGTGCTGATCGCGCATGCCATGTCGGTCAGCGTGCTGCTCACCGCCCTTCATTCATGGCACGTCATGCTTCTGGCGACGATCCTCACGGTGGTGCTGAGCGCGGCGGTTGGACTGGTGCTGGTGCGCTTTGCCGGTATCCCGAGCAATACCGCAGCCTGGGGCACGTCACCGGGCGCGGCTTCGGCAATGGTCGCGATGTCCGAGGATTACGGTGCCGACTCGCGCATCGTCGCCACCATGCAATATGTGCGCGTCGTCTGCGTGGTCACCATCGGCGCGCTGGTCAGCCATTTCATCGGCATACCGGATTCAGCTGCGGCGCTGCACAGCAGTGCAGCGGCATTGCCCAGCCTGAACGTTGTCGACCTGGCGCTGAGCCTGGCAGTCATTGTCGCTGGCGTGGCAGTCGGTTCGCGTCTTCCGGCAGGTGCCTTGCTGGTGCCACTGATGCTGGGCGGCGCGCTGCAACTGAGTGGGGTAATGCAGATCACCGTCCCGGCGTGGTTGCTGCCCATCGCTTACGGTGCCATAGGCTGCTACGTCGGGCTGCGTTTCGACCGGCCGACGGTACAATACGTCTGGAGACGGCTGCCGATGATGATTCTGGCCTCATTGCTGTTGATCGTGCTCTGCGCCGTGTCGGCCTGGCTGATTGCCGTGATGATGGGCAAGGATTATCTCTCGGTGTACCTGGCGACCAGCCCGGGCGGCCTGGACACCATGGCCATTATTGCCATCGATACGCACGCCGACGTCGGTTTCGTATTGGCCATGCAGACCCTGCGCCTGTTCGGCGTGATCCTGACCGGCAGCTTCCTGGCCCGGCAGATCATTCGCCTGACCGACAAACGCATCCCTGCGCTTTGACCCCGGATTTCAGGCCCAACTGACGCTAGCCGTTCATTCCAGCCCCGCCAGAGCGCTGGCCAGGCTTGGCGCCAAGGGCAACACCGGCAATAACGTGGCCTGATAGGCGTGGTAAAGGTCCGGCTTGCCGGGCCATATGTCTGCGCTGGGCTCGTTGCGTTCGTTCAGTTCATGGCGCCAGCTGCCATGCTCGTGATCGATGAACAGGGTCTCGTTGAACTCCCAGAAACAGCGATACCAGTCTTCATACTGCTGCTCGCCGGTACGTTGTAGCAATGCGGCGGCAGCGGCGGCCGCTTCGCAATGAGTCCAGTGCAGACGGTGACGGACCACCGGTTCGTTCTGCCAGTCGAGGGTGTAGACGATACCCGCGGCACCGTCGACATCCCAACCGTACCGGCAGGCATTGGCAAACAGTTGGCGGGCATCGTCCAGCAACCATTCGGGGTTGGCGCGTCCAGCCTGACGGCGCGCGGCCTCCAGATGCAACACCAGCCGCGACCATTCGAAGGCATGCCCCGGCGTGGTGCCGAAGGGCCGGAAACCGTCGGCCGGGTTTTCCCGGTTGTAATCGGCCAGCGGCTGCCAATCCTGGGTGAAATGCTCGATGACCTGAAAGTTGTTGGCGCCGGCATGCTCATGGATAACCCGCTCGACAATGCTCAGCGCCCGGTCGAGCCATTGCGCGTCACCCGTCACATCGGCGAGCGCAAGGAAGGCTTCGGTGCTGTGCATGTTGCTGTTGGCACCGCGATACGACTCTTCACTGCTCCAGTCCCGCGCGAATGACTCACGCATGGCGCCTTCCTGCTCGCTCCAGAAATGCGTCTGGATCACCTGGATGGCGTCGGACAGCAATGCCTGCGCACCAGGCCGCCCCGCCACCACGGCAGAGCTGGCCGCCAGTGCGACGAACGCATGCAGATAAGCCTGTTTGTCAGTCTTGCCGCCGTCTTCGAGCGCGGCACTGAACCAGCCGCCGTGCTCGGCATCGTGCAACGGTCCGCGCAGTGCGGCGATACCGTGATCGACCAGCGCAGCGCAGCCGGGAATACCCTGCGCATGCGCCATGGCAAAACAGTGGGTCATGCGTGCCGTGTTCATGGTTCCTGCGGTGGCACCGACCATCAGCCGACCGTAGTCATCAAGACTGCCAAAGCCGTTGTCCAGCCTCGAAGCCTTGGCGAAGGTCAACAGACGATTGCCTTCCAGTGCCAGCCACTGGTGATGGGCTGGCGAGCGCAGCCAACTGCTGAAGGTTTGATTATTGTTATTCATGAAGCGATGCCGCCCCCTTCGATAAGGTTGTGCCCAGACTGTACCGGAGGTCATTTCGACCGAGGGCATAATGCGCGTCCGGTCGATCGTCGGCAAGCGGACACAACCTGTATCAATGTAGGGTTTTACACCTTGAAGCGTGAGACCACCTGATTCAGATCGGCCGCCAGACGCGACAATTCATGGCTCGACGCACTGATCTGGTTGGCACCCTGAGTCGACTGCATGGACAGATCGCGAATGTTGACGATGTTGCGGTCGACTTCACGCGAGACCTGCGCCTGCTCTTCCGCCGCGCTGGCAATCACCAGATTGCGCTCGGAGATCTGATTGATCGACGAGGTGATTTCGCTCAAGGACTCGCCCGCGCCCTTGGCCAGTGCCAATGTCGAGTCGGCCCGAGCGCGGCTGGTGTTCATCGAGTCGAGCGCCTGCGCTGAACCGCTGCGCATGGCGCTGACCATCGAATCGATTTCCAGCGTCGACTGCTGGGTGCGATGCGCCAATGCGCGGACTTCGTCCGCCACCACCGCGAAACCACGGCCCGACTCGCCTGCACGTGCCGCTTCGATGGCGGCGTTGAGTGCCAACAGGTTGGTCTGCTCGGCAATCGAGCGGATCACGTCCAGCACTTTGCCGATGTCCTGCGACTGATTGGCAAGGTTTTGCACCAGCGTCGAGGTGGCCTGCACGTTGTCGGTCAGCGTCTGGATCGACTGCACCGTCTCGATCACCCGCGTCTGGCCCGCCAATGCCGAGGTACTGGACTGGTTGGAGGCGTCCGACGTGGATACGGCGTTACGCGCAACTTCCTCGACTGCCGAGGTCATTTCGTTGATCGCTGTGGCGGCCTGGTCGATCTCCGCATTCTGCTGGTTCAGCCCGCGGTAGCTGTCTTCGGTGACCGAGTTGAGTTCGGTGGCGGCCGATGCCAGTTGAGTGGCCGAACTGCCGATGTGGCGCATGGCTTCACGCAGATTGACCTGCATCATCGCCAGGGCACGCAACAGTCGGGTGACTTCGTCTTCGCCATCGACTTCGATGGTATGGGTCAGGTCGCCGTTGGCAACCTGCTCGGCGGCGGTTACTGCACGTTGCAGCGGGCCGACGATGCTGCGGGTCAGCCAGAGTGCCAGGCCGATGGTGCACAGCGCGGCAATGACCACAAAGATAATGACGATGTCGCGCGACTTGTCGTACTGGGCCCCGGCCGACTTGCCTTCCGCATCGACCTGGGTGAGATAGAAGTCGGCCAGGTCACCGAGTTGCTTGCCGGAACCGTCGACGATCTGCTTCATGTCGACCAGCAGCAGCTTGTTCAGCCCGACGCTGTCGCCCTGGCCGGCCAGTACAAAGGAACGGTCCAGCGCACTGCGGTATTGGCCCATGGTCACCATGAACTGGTCGGTCAGCGACTTCTCTTCCGGGGTGTCGACAAAGGTCTTGAGAATGGCCAGCTTCTTGTCCAGATCGCCCAGACGTACGTCCAGCTGGCCACGGTAGGTCGGAATGCTCGCAGGATCGGTGTCCAGTGCCATGCGCAAGGAAATGGTCCGAATACGCAGCATGATTTCGCGGATATCGTTGACCACTCGCATGCTGGGCAGCCAGTTGGTCTCCACCGCCACTTCGCTCTGGCGGATGGTCGACATCTGCGCCAGCGCAAACCACCCCAGCAATGCCACCAGCAGGGAAATAAGGGTAAAACCCAGACCGGCACGACGAGCGATAGTGAGTTTGCGTAGATTCATGACCAGGGCTCTTTATATTTTTTGAGGGCAGTGCCCGACACGAAGTTGTCAGACAACCGACAGCGTATCGCCCTGATCAAATAATTCTTTAGGACGCCCAGTGATCATTTGCAGGGTTACTTAAAATAACGGCCAATCGCTCGTCCGGTGCCCGCTGATCACAGCGCAGTCATCAACCGCCCGAAGCCATTTGCCAGAGCCGCGCCACGTCGCGCGCACGCTCGTGCAGCAGGCGGCGGGTCTCGCGGCAGGCCTGCTCGAGGCTCATTGGGCCGCTGACCAGAGCAAAGGCTGCGCCGATGCCGTGCGCATACATCTGCTCATAGCCGTCGCCAAGGGTTCCCCCCAGCACAATCACCGGCACTTGCCGACGCTGGGCGACTCGCGCAACACCAAGCGGTGTCTTGCCACGCAGGGTTTGTGCGTCGAAACGGCCTTCGCCGGTGATGACCAGATCGGCACCGATCAGCGCCTGTTCCAGCCCGGTCAGTTCGGCCACCACTTCCACGCCGGCACGAAACGAGGCCTTCAGGTAGGCCTTGGCGGCAAAGCCCATGCCCCCCGCTGCACCGCTGCCAGGGCTGTCGCGCAAGTCCTGGCCGAGAACCTGAGCCGTTTGGTCGGCAAAACAGCCGAGTGCGGCGTCCAGCGCCACGACCTGCTCGGGCGATGCGCCTTTTTGCGGGCCGAAGACAGAGGAGGCGCCATTCGGCCCGCAGAGGGGGTTATCGACGTCGGCGGCGATCTCGACGCGCACGTCAGACAAGCGTGGATCGAAACCGCTCAGGTCGATACGCGCCAGGTTCGCAAGCGCAAGCCCGCCCGGCGCCAGCGGTTGATCGTCGGCATCCAGAAAGCGTGCACCCAAGGCTGAAAGCATGCCGCTGCCGCCGTCATTGGTTGCGCTGCCGCCGATGGCCAGGATCACCCGACGGGCTCCCGCATCCAGTGCCGCCGAGATCAACTGGCCGGTGCCTTCCGTGCTGGTCACGCAGGCGTCGCGTTGTGCCAGGGTCAGCAGTTGCAGACCGCTGGCCATGGCCATTTCGATGATTGCGGTCCTGCTGTCCGCCAGCCAGCCCCACTGGGCATTGACCGGGGCGCCCAGCGGGCCGCTGACGCTGGCGCTCATCAGTTCGCCATTGCAGGCAGCCAGCAGCGCCTCGATGGTGCCCTCCCCGCCGTCTGCCATCGGGCATTTGATCAACTCGGCGTGCGGCCAGACTTCGGCCAGACCACTGGCGATCGCGTCGGCAACTGCCTGGGCGCTGAGGCTGTCCTTGAACGAGTCGGGGGCGATGACTATTTTCATTGTTGTTCTCCAGATCCGGTGCTCGAATGCTCTCATTCAAGACCGTGCTTGCCGCCTGCCGCTCGCACAATGATCCGTCGCCATTATCGGGCGTTTGAACAAAACCCGGCTTCAGGTCTGACGAGTGATCATCTGCGCGCCCAGGTAGAGTTGCAGCAGGTCGTCGGTCTTGTAAGGGTCGCAGCCCGTCAACTCACCAATCTTCTCCAGCCGGTAGCGCAGGCTGTTGCGATGGATACCCAGCGCTTCGGCGCAGGCCTGACTTTCGCCGCTGTACTCGAACCATTTGCACAAGGTGTCGAGCAGTTGCGCATGCGCGTGCAGACGCTCCATTGGCTCGGCGACGTGTTCAGCCAGCCAGTCATGCCGGTAGCGCCAGAACAGCAACGGCAGCCGATAGGCTTCAAGACGCAGCAGGCGCTGCGCCGGCCTTGCCTGACGGGCGTAGTCGAGCAGATCCCGCGCTGCCGCGCAGGCCTGGCGCAGGGTGGGCAGGTCCGCCGATTGCGCCACGGTGGCCATACGCAGCACTGGCCAGTGGTGCTCATCGAACTGCTTGAGCAGCAGCGCATCGTCAAGCTCCTTGCCCGTCGCGCGGCACCAGTACAGCAAGGTCGGCTCACGCAGCACGCACCAGCTGTCGGCATAGCGCGTGCCAAGCCATTTGGCAACCTGGCTGGCAGCCAGCCCCTCCTCGGCAAACTGCAGCAGTACCACCTGGCGCGCCATGTGCGGCTGCAAACCCAACTGTCGTGCTTCATCCACCAGGCTATCGGGACAATCCGGCAACAGCAGGCGAGCCAGCAGGTCTTCGCTGCGTTGCGCCCGCCACTGAAGGTCAGCCTGCTGACGACGCTGTTCCATGAGCATCTCGGCAGTCATCTTGACCAATTCGCCATACACCCGCACCTCGTCCGGCTCGCCGGTGATACCGAGCACGCCCACCAGTTGATGATCGAGCATCAGCGGTAGATTGACGCCCGGCTTGACACCCCCGAGCTGCGACGCTGCCAGAGAATCGATTTCCACCACCTGCCGGTTGGCCAGCACTCGCTGCGCACCCTCATGACGGGTACACAAGCGCTCGGCATCACCGCTGCCGATGATGATGCCCAGGTAGTCCATGACATTGACGTTGTAAGGCAGGATGGCCATGGCCCGGTCGACGATGTCCTGGGCCAGCGCTCGGTCAAGGGCGAACATGAACGACTCCTGACGCGTGGCGAGGCTTGCAATGGTTGGGCATATGGATACATTTTGTTGAAGTTATAGAACGCCCGAGTGTGCCTGAAAGTAGTCACGGGCGCGACGTACATGGCAGAGTGCCCGCGTCGACCTTTTGAACCCTCGAATATGTGTGCACAGGCGCCCCTTTGATCAAATTCCGACTCGCCAGCCTGCTGTCGCTGCTGACCCTGCAAGCCTGCACGTCAATGGCAGAGAGCGAAGAGCCGAAACAGCGCTTTGAAGACTACCGTCAGCAGACCCTCGAGCTGATCCGCAACCAGCGCAACTTCCAGACCGCCGACCACCAGGCCGAGCTGGACTGGAACGCGCCGCGCCAGTGGACGCCGAGCGGGACACCCAAGGGCGGCGTGCTGCTGGTGCACGGTCTGGGGGATTCGGCGTGGTCGTTTCATGACGTGGCACAGACGCTCGCTGCTCAGGGCTATCTGGTCCGAACCGTGCTGTTGCCGGGGCACGGCACCAAGCCCGAAGACATGCTCGACGTGCGCCTCGAACAGTGGCAGCAAGTGGTACGCGAACAGGCGCAACTGCTCGCTCGTGAAGTGCCGAAGGTCTATCTGGGCGGCTTTTCCACCGGCGCCAATCTGGTCCTCGATTACGCCTATGGGCACGACGAAATCTCCGGGCTGCTCTTGTTCTCGCCGGCATTTCGCTCCAACAGCGGCTATGCCTGGCTGACTCCGTGGATCGGCTGGGCACGACCCTGGCTTGCCGCGCCGAATCAAGGCCTGCGCCCAATGCAGACGCCGGTTCGCTACATGAACATGCCCACCAATGGTTTTGCCCAGTTCTATCGCAGCAGCGCGCTGGCCCAGGACCGCCTGCATCAGCGGCGCTATGCAAAGCCGGTGTTCATCGCCATCGCCGAGCACGACTCGGTACTCGACACTGATTACGTGCTGGATAATTTCAGCCAGCGCTTCAGCAGCCCCGCCAGTCGCCTGATCTGGTACGGCGACCTTCCCGCCCGGGCTGCCGATACGCCGCGCGTCGAGGTGCGCAAGGACTACCTGCCGGAATACCGCATCAGCCGCTTCTCACACATGGGCCTGCTTTTTTCAGCGGACAATCCGCTTTACGGCGTATCCGGCAGCCAGCGTATCTGCTGGAACGGCCAGAGCACGCCGGACACCGCCAAGTGCATGGTAGGCGAGCCGGTATGGTATTCGGACTGGGGTTACACCGAACCGGGCAAGATCCATGCGCGCCTGACGTTCAACCCGTATTTCGAGTGGCAGACCGAGGTGATGCTCGGCGTGCTGAACGCAACACCGTAGTACGCAACCGCCTCCCTTGTATCGTCGATACCGTGGGGCCAGGCTTTTGCAGGAGCGAACTTGTTCGCGAAGGTGGTGTTTTGAACGCCAAATCTTCTGCGGCTGTGCGGCCCCTTTCGCGAACAAGTTCGCTCCTACATTTCTGCCGTACGCTCAAGCATGGGGGCTT
>NZ_JARVSW010000086.1:0-25002 GCF_030208985.1 Pseudomonas sp. MEJ108 | reverse complement strand
TGCACGTCCAATGGGTCACGTCGATGGCCGCTTCGGTGGGGCCATACAGGTTGTACAGACCGGCCAGCGGCAGACGCTTGAGCACCTGGGCGGCCAGTTCGGCAGGCAGTGCTTCACCGCTGCATACCACCCGACGCAGCGTGTTACAGCTTTCCACCTGCGGATGAGTCATGAACGCCTGCAGCATCGACGGCACGAAATGCAAAGTCGTGACCTGATGCTCACGGATGGTCTGCACCAGCCGCTCGGGGTCGCGGTGATCGCCCGGTAGCGCCACGGCCAGACGTGCGCCGGTCATCAGCGGCCAGAAGAATTCCCAGACCGACACGTCGAAACTGAACGGCGTCTTTTGCAGAACCGTATCGCTGCCATCCAGCGCGTAGGCCTTCTGCATCCAGTGCAGACGGTTGACCAGCGCACGATGGCTGTTGCCCGCTCCCTTGGGTTTGCCGGTCGAACCCGAGGTGTAAATCACATAAGCCAGGTTCAGCGGGTGACTCAGGTTGACCGGGTTGGCAGTGCTGTAACCTTCCAGCCAGTCGACGTGCTGATCCAGGCACAGGCTCTGCACCTGGGGCGGAATCGGCAAACGCTCCAATAACGCCGTCTGGGTCAACAGCAGACCAATCCCGCTGTCCTGCATCATGTAAACCAGCCGATCTTCGGGATAATCCGGGTCCAGCGGTACATAAGCGCCGCCCGCTTTAATGATCGCCAGCAGACCGATGACCAGTTCCAGACTGCGCTCGACGCAGATCCCCACCAGCACGTCAGGGCCGACGCCCGAATCACGCAGACGATGCGCAAGCTGATTGGCGCGGGCGTTGAGTTGCGCGTAGCTCATCTGCTCGGCGGCGAAGATCAGTGCCGGAGCGTCCGGTATCGCACGCACCTGAGCTTCGATCAGGCTGTGCAGGCAGTCTTCGCTGGGGAAGTCTGCGGCTGTGGCGTTCCAGTCGTGGAGAATCTGCTGCTGCTCGTTGTCATTCAACAGCGCCAGTTCGCCAAGCGCCGCCTGCGCGTCATGCGTCAGCGCCTGCAGGACCTGCTGAAAATGCGCCGACAACTGCGCCATCTGCTGCTCGCTGAAGTACTGACGGGCGTAACTGAAGCGCAACGACAGGGTTTCACCGAGATTGACCACCAGCGTCAGTGGGTAATGCGTCTGCTCCTGCGTGTGCAGACCACCGAATACCAGTCCCGGCGGCGCAGCCTGTTGCAAGGCTTCGGAAACCGGGTAGTTTTCGAACACCAGAATAGTGTCGAACAGCGCCTCGCCAGCGCTGCGTGCCCAACGCTGAATCTCGTACAGCGGTGTGTGTTCGTGCTCTCGCAAGGCGATGTTCTGCGCCTGCACCTGTTGCACCCACTCCGCCACGCGCTGCTCTGCACGTGGGCTGGCGATCACCGGCAGAGTATTGATGAACAGCCCGAGCTGCTCCTCGACACCCGGCAGGTCCGCCGGACGCCCTGCCACGGTTGCGCCGAAGGTGACGCTGGACTGCCCCGTGTAGCGTTGCAGCACCAGCAGCCAGGCCGATTGCACCAGTGTGTTGAGGGTCACGCGCTGCTCGCGGGCAAACTCGCTCAGTTGCCGGGTGTTCTCGGCGTCGATCAAGTGCAGGTAATCACCATGTCCCTGCCCGCTATCAGGCGCCTTGAAGGCCTGCACCAGACGCGTTGGCTCATCGAGTCTGGCCAGCTGACCGGTCCAGAAACGCTCGCTGAGCCCGGCATCCTGGCGCTGCAACCATTCGATGTAGTCGCGATAGCGGCTGACCTGCCTAGGCTGTGTCTGGCCGCTATAACGCTGCAGCACTTCACCTAACAAACGCGAGCTGCTCCAGCCGTCCATGAGGATGTGATGGCTGGTGTAGATCAGTTGATGGCTCTGCTCGCCGGTGCGTAATACGGCCAGGCGCAGCAACGGCCCGTGGGCCAGATCGAAACCCTGCTGGCGGTCGGCGTCGGCCCATTGGTCGATCCAGCCGGACGACTGCCCCCGCGCATCCAGCTCGACAAAAGGCATGCGCACATCACGCAAGACCACTTGCAGCGCTGGCTGCAGATGGCTGATGAAAGCACTGCGCAGCACCTCATGGGCATCCAGCGTGGCCTGCCAGGCGGCGCGGAAACGCGGCACGTCCAGACCGCTGACTTCGATGCGCATCTGGTTGATGTAATTGCCCGCCTCCTGCTCGAACAAGGTGTGGAACAGCATGCCCTGCTGCATCGGTGCCAGCGGGTAGAGGTCTTCGATCTGCCCGACAGCTATCGGCAAACTGCTCAACTGTGACTGGCTCAGGCGCGCCAGCGGGAAGTCCGACGGAGTCGCCCCGGCCACGCCTTCGGTGGTGCAATGGGCAATCAATTGTTGCAATTCGGCGGCGTACTCATCGGCCAGGCGCTGCAAGGTCTCGCGCTCGAACACCGCGCCGCTGAAGGTCCAGCTCAGGCGCAGCTCACCGGCATAGACCTGACCGTTGATGCTGATCGGCGCAGCCAGCGGCGCATCGGCACTCTGTGAGGCACCGCTGCTGTCGGCCGAGGGTGTGAACAGTGCCTCTGGTGCGTCGAAGCTGCCGTCGAACTGCCCCAGGTAATTGAACACGATGCTGCCCAGCGGCAGGGCTTGCAGGATCTGCCGCGCCGATTCGCGGCCCAGGTAGCGCAACGCGCCGTAACCGACGCCCTTGTCGGGCACTGCGCGCAGTTGCTCCTTGATGGTCATGATCGAGTCGGCCAGCGAGGCCTGCGGGGTAAGCCTGACCGGGTACACATTACTGAACCAACCCACCGTGCGGCTCAGGTCCAATGCGTCGAACAGGTCTTCGCGGCCGTGGCCTTCAAGACGAATCAACGCATGCGGTTGCGCGGTCCAGCGGCTGACCACCCGCGCCAGCGCGGTCAGCAGCAGGTCATTGATCTGCGTGCGGTAGGCCGCCGGGGCGTCCTGCAGCAGTTGCCGGGTCAGTTCGCTGTTCAGTTGGGTGACCACCGACAGCGCATGCTGCTGTTGCTGACCGCCGTGCGGATGATCGCAAGGCAAGGCGTCGCTGACGTCCTGCAGCTGCGCCTGCCAGTAACCCAGTTCCTGTTCCAGCGCCGGGCTTTGCGCGTAGGCCTGCAAATGCTCGGCCCAGGCTTGCAGCGAGCTGGTTTTCGCCGGCAACAGCGCTGGCTGGCCTGATGCCAGAGCTACGTACGCCTGTTGCAGGTCTTCCAGCAACACCCGCCATGACACGCCGTCCACCAGCAGATGATGAATCACCAGCAACAAGCGCTGTTCGCCTTGCGGCAGGTTGATCAGCACGGCACGCAGCAACGGGCCGTTTTTCAGGTCCAGGCTGCGTTGCGCCTCATCGGCCAGCTCAGGCAAGTGCTCGATGCTGTTCAACTCATGGGCCCAGAGCAGCTCGCGAGTGTTCGGCGCGCCGAAGGTGGCCTGCCATTGGCCGCTCTGCCGGGTGAAACCCAGACGCAACGCATCGTGCTGTTCGACCAACGCAGTCAATGCCGACTGAAGATGATAGGCCTCAAGCGTTTGCAGAGGCTTGAGCATCAGCGCCTGATTCCAGTGCTGACGCTGGGGGATGTCCAGTTCGAAGAAGCGCGCCTGGATTGGCAGCAACGGCAGCGAACCGCTGATCTGCTCTGCCACAGCGTCGGGCTTTTTCTGAATCAGTTTTGCCACCGAAGCCAACTGGCCGATGGTCTGTTTTTCGAACAATTGCTTGGGGCTGAGCTTGATGCCCTGGCGCTTGGCGCGGGCGATGATCTGCAGACTGAGGATCGAATCGCCGCCCAGTTCGAAGAAGTTGTCGGTGCTGCCGACCTGTTCCAGTTTCAGCACGTCCGCCCACACGGCGGCGAGCTTTTCCTCGATCTCGCCGACCGGCGCGGTGTAGCGCTGTTTGACCACGCCGGGCATGGGCAAGGCGCGCTTGTCGAGCTTGCCGTTGGCGGTCACTGGCAGACGCTCCAGAAGCATGATCTGCGCGGGCACCAGATACTCCGGAAGGCGGGCAGCCAATTGCTCGCGCAGTTTGTCGACGTTAAGGCTCGTGCCGCCCGCCGCCACGCAATAGGCCACCAGTTGCAGACGTGTCTCATCGCTTTCCAGCGGCTGCGCCAGCACCACGGCTTCGGCGACGTCTTCCAGGGTTTGCAGAAGCTGGCCGACCTCCCCCGGCTCAACCCGATAGCCGCGGATTTTCACCTGATCGTCAGCACGGCCCAGGTATTCCAGCACGCCATCCACCCACCGCGCGCGGTCGCCCGCCCGGTACAGGCGCTGACCGTTGGCGTCCGGGTCCGGCACAAAGCGTTCGGCGGTCATTGCCGCACGGCCCAGATAGCCCTGCGCCAGCCCGCAACCGCCCAGATACAGTTCACCGGCCACCCGTTCGGCCACCGGATTGAGGTAAGCGTCCAGTACCCGCGCCTTACCGTTGGCCAGCGGCTGACCGACCGGCACACTGCGGCAGGCGCTGAGAGGCCCCGCCACTTCGTGGGTCAGGATGCCGACCGTGGTTTCGGTCGGGCCGTAGTGGTTGATGACGCGGCAGCCCGGTTTGAGCGCACGCACCTGCTCGACCAACGCCCAGGCGCTGGCCTCTCCCCCCAGAATCAGCACCTGCCCTGGCAGCACGTCCGCCGGGTTGGCGGCCTGCAGCAGGCCCTGCAAATGGCTGGGCACGATTTTCAGCACGTCAACCTGATGCTCGGCCATGTAACGCGCAAAACCGTCCGGGTCGAACGCCTGTTCGTGAGACAGCAGGTGCAGCGTCCGGCCGGACGCCAGCGCACCGAACAACAGCGTGTGCCCCAGGTCGGCAGCGACCGTCGACACCATCGCCATGCTCGCCCCGTCGTTCAATGCCAGGCGCTCAAGCACGCCCTGCACATAGTTGGCCAGCGCGCCGTGGCTGATCACCACGCCCTTGGGCTGCCCAGTGGAGCCGGAGGTGTAGATGATGTACGCCGCTTGCCCGGGCAGCACCCGAACGTCCAGCGTCTGGCTGTCGACAGCGGCCCACAGCGCAGCATCGAACGCCAGCACCGGGCACACGCCCAACCGCGCGGCCTTGTCGTCATCGGGCGCATGCACCAGCAGCACCGCGCCGCTGTCACGGACCAGTTGCTGCAGGCGCTCGGCCGGTTGCGCGCTGTCCAGCGGCAGGTACACCGCGCCCAGCTTCAGCACCGCCAGCAGGCTGACCACCCATTCCACGGAGCGGTCCAGGCACAGCGCGACGGTCATGCCCGGTTTGATGTCCTGGGCGTGCAGGTAGCGGGCGAATTGATTACTGTGTGTCTCAAGCTCGTCAAAGCTCAACACCTGCGGGCCCACACGCAACGCAGTCTTGCCACGCCCGGCACGCAGGCCCTGTTGCCAGAGGCTGAGGAAATCGGGGCAGGCAAAGTCCTGGGTTTGCTCGGCGACCGGTGACGATATCGCGTGAGGATGATCGGCCAGACGCCGGTCGGTGTCCGAAACCAGTGCTTGCAGCACGCTGCGCAGCGCGTCGGCAATGCGCTCGATGCTCTGCGCTTCGAACAGGTCGGTGGCGTAGGTGAAATAACCGCGTATCCCGTCGGGCGTGTCGGTGAAGTCGAAGGCCAGATCGAAACGCGCATCTCTGCTGTCCATCGGGAACTCATCGACCGTCAGGCCCGACACGCGCTGCCCGTTGCCATCGGCCGCCAGCACGTGCTGATTGATCTTGAACTGGAACAGCGGGTTGTGACCCGGATTGCGCTCCGGCGCCAGGGCATCTACCAGGTGCTCGAACGGCAGTTCCTGATGCGACTGCGCGCCCGTCACCACCTGCTTGACCTGATCCAGCAGCTCGGCAAAGCTCTGCCGCTCGTCCACCTGCACACGCAGCACCTGAGTGTTGATGAAAAAGCCGATCAGCCCTTCCAGCTCGCTGCGGGTGCGCCCGGCATTGGGTGCGCCGATGCGGATGTCGGACTGCCCGCTGAAACGCGACAACACCACCGACAGCGCCGCCAGCGTCACCATGAACAGGGTCTGGCCGTTGTTGCGCGCCAGGCTTTTCAGTTGCGCGGAGAGTTGCTGCGGCAGGTCGACGCGCACCATTGCACCGCGATGGCTGGGTTGCAGCGGACGCGGATGATCCAGTGGCAGGCTCAGCAGCGGATGTTCGCTGCCCAGTTGCTGTTTCCAGTAGTCCAGTTGCCGCTCGCCCTCCCCGGCCTCCAGCCAGGCGCGTTGCCAGATCGCGTAGTCGGCGTACTGAACCGCCAGCTCGGGTAACGGAGCCGGCTGTCCGGATACCTGCGCCTGATAAAGCTGCACGAACTCGCGAATCAGCACTTCGCCGGACCAGCCATCGGATACCACGTGATGCATGCACACGGTCAGTACGTGTTCGCGTTCACTCAGCTGGAACAGTTTGACCCGCAGCAGCGTACCGCTCAGCAGATCGAAGGGCTTTTGCAACTCGGCGCGTACCTGCTGCTCGATGTCTGCGGGCGCCACCGACGCGAACTCAAGGGCGACCGTGGCCTGCTCGAGAATCTCCTGGTAGAACGAGCCGTCCTCTGACACGAAGCGGGTGCGCAGGGTTTCATGGCGTTGCACCAGCCGGTCCAGCGCCGCGCTCAGGGCCTGCCGGTCCAATGCGCCATTCAGACGCACGGCCATGGGCACGTTGTAGGCCGCGTTGCCCGGTTCCATCTGCCAGAGGAACAGCATGCGCTGCTGCGCGTAAGACAGCGGAATACGCGCTGCGGCATGCCGGGTCACGGCGATGGGCAGCAGTTTGAAGCTCTGTCCGGTCTCGTGCATCTTGGCGAGGATCTGCCGGCGCTGTTCGACGGGCAAGCCGACGAAACGCTGGGCGATACGCTCTGCTGCAGACTTGTCCATGTCAGATACCCGCCATTTCATTCATCATTTTTTCAATATCGGACAAGCCGTCCTCGGTCAGCGACAGGCCACTGTCGGCGAAGGCCTGAATAAATTCGTTCAATTGCGGTTTCTCGAAGATCAGGCGCAGCGGAATGTCGATTCCCAGGCCGCTGTGGATTCTGGAAATCAGCTGCGTCGCCAGCAGCGAGTGGCCACCGAGCTCGAAGAAATCGTCGCTCAGGCCGACACGCTCGACTTTCAGCACATCGGCCCAGATCGCCGCTATCTGCTGCTCCTGCTCGGTACACGGAGCGACGTACTGGCGCTGCAACTGGCTGGCGTCCGGTTTCGGCAGTGCCTTGCGGTCGAGCTTGCCGTTGGCGCTCAGCGGCATCCTGTCGAGGAGGATGAAGTGCGTGGGCACCATGTAATCCGGCAGCGATTCCTTGAGGAAGGCTTTGAGCGCATCACGCAACTGATCGTCATGGTGCTCGACCACCAGATACGCCGCCAGCTGCTTGCCGGACGAGCCGTCAACGTCGATCACCACCGCCTCATGAACGCTGTCGTGCTCCAGCAGGCTGGCTTCGATTTCGCCCAGTTCGATGCGCAAGCCGCGAATCTTCACCTGGTGGTCGATACGCCCTACGTAGTCGATGACGCCCGCGTCGCGATAACGCGCCAGATCGCCGGTGCGGTACAGCCTGCCGCCGCCCTGCTCGTCGAACGGGTCCGGCACGAAACGCTCAGCCGTCAGTGCGGCACGGTTGTGATAACCGCGTGCCAGACCGACGCCACCCAGATACAACTCCGCCGCCACGCCCTGTGCGGCAGGCAGCAGGCCGTCGTCGAGGATGTGGGTTTTCAGGTTGTCGATTGGCCGCCCGATCGGCACGCGGAGGATGTCATCCGTGCTGCACGTCCAATGGGTCACGTCGATGGCCGCTTCGGTGGGGCCATACAGGTTGTACAGACCGGCCAGCGGCAGACGCTTGAGCACCTGGGTGGCCAGCTCTGCAGGCAGTGCTTCACCGCTGCATACGACCCGACGCAGCGTGTTACAGCTTTCCACCTGCGGATGAGTCATGAACGCCTGCAGCATCGACGGCACGAAATGCAAAGTCGTGACCTGATGCTCACGGATGGTCTGCACCAGCCGCTCGGGGTCGCGATGATCACCCGGCAGCGCCACGGCCAGGCGTGCGCCGGTCATCAGCGGCCAGAAGAATTCCCAGATCGACACGTCGAAACTGAACGGCGTTTTCTGCAAAACGGTGTCGGATTCGTTCAGCCCGTAGGCCTTCTGCATCCAGTGCAAGCGGTTGACCAAAGCACGATGGCTGTTACCCGCGCCCTTGGGTTTGCCGGTCGAACCCGAGGTGTAAATCACGTAAGCCAGATTCAGTGGATGGCTGAAGCTGACTGGATTTGCAATGCTGTAACTCTCCAGCCAGTCGCCGTCCTGATCCAGGCACAGGCTCTGCACCTGGGGCGGAACCGGCAAACGTTCCAATAATGCCGTCTGGGTCAGCAGCAAGCCAATCCCGCTGTCCTGCATCATGTAAGCCAGCCGATCTTCGGGATAATCCGGGTCCAGCGGTACATAAGCGCCACCCGCTTTAATGATCGCCAGCAGACCGATGACCAGTTGCAGACTGCGCTCGACGCAGATACCCACCAATACGTCCGGGCCGACGCTTGACTCACGCAGGCGATGCGCAAGCTGATTGGCGCGGGCGTTGAGGTGTGCGTAGCTCAGTTGCTCGGCGGCGAAAATCAGCGCCGGCGCCTCCGGCGTGGCGCGCACCTGAGCTTCGATCAGGCTGTGCAGGCAGTCCTCGCTGGGGAAGTCTGCGACTGTGGTGTTCCAGCCGTGGAGAATCTGCTGCCGTTCAGCCCTGTCGAGCATCGGCACTTCGGCGATCCGCTGTGCGGCATTGGCGCAGATGGCCTGCAACAAGGCCAGCCAGTGCCCGGCCATGCGCTCGATGGTGCGCGGGTCGAACAACGCTGTCGCGTAGGTCAGGCCAGCGCTCAGGCCACCGTCATGTTCAGCCGTGTTCAGGGTCAGGTCGAACTGCGCCGGGTAACTGTCCGGCAGCAGTGCCTCGACCTGCAGACCGGGCAGCGCGCGGACATCGGCGCTGGCCTGGCTCTGGTGATTGAACATCACCTGAAACAGCGGGCTGTGGCTGAGGCTGCGTTGGGGCTGCAGGGCTTCGACCAGTTGCTCGAAGGGCAGCTCCTGATGCGCCTGGGCTTGCAGGGCGGTGTGTTTGACCTGCTGCAGCAACTCGTTGAACGTCGTGTGCACGTCAAACTCGGCACGCAGCACCTGCGTGTTGACGAAGAAGCCGATCAGGCCTTCGGTTTCAGCGCGGTTGCGGTTGGCAATCGGCACGCCGACACGAATGTCCGACTGACCGCTATGACGGTGCAGCAGGCTCTGGAATGACGCCAGCAACAGCATGAACAGGGTCACGCCCTGTTGCCGCGCGACCTGCTTCAAGCCATCGATCAGCGCGGGTTCCAGTTCTACCGCCAGCCGCGCACCGGCATGGCTTTGCACCACTGGCCGCGGGTAATCGGCGGGCAGTTCCAGAATCGGCTGCTGATCGCCCAGTTGCTGCTTCCAGTAATCCAGCTGCCGGGCCTGCTCGCCGGCCTCCATCCAGGTCCGCTGCCACAGCGCGTAGTCCGCGTATTGCAGGTCCAGCGCGGTCAAGCTCACCTCACGGCCCTGACTGTAGCCCTCGTAAAGGCGCACCAGTTCATCGACCATGATCGGCATCGACCAACCATCGGAGACAATGTGATGCTGGGTCAGAATCAGCACATGCTCGTCGGTGTGCAGGTTCAGCAAACGGACTCGCAACAGCGGCCCTTGCTCCAGATCGAACGGGCGCTGCATTTCCTGCTGCACGCAGGCTTCAAGGGTCTGGTCGCTGGGCACCGACTCGACCGGCAGGGTCAAGGCGCGTGGCGCATGAATGACCTGTACGGCATGCTCGCCCTGCTGGCGGAAGGTCGTGCGCAGGGTTTCATGACGTGCGATCAGCGCGCTGAAACTGTGCTCCAGTGCCGCGATGTCCAGCGAACCGCGCAGGCGCAGGGCTGCGGGAATAACGTATGCCGTGTTCTCCGGGTCAAGCTGCCAGAGGAACCACTGCCGCTGTTGCGCATAGGAAAGCCCCAGCGGCTGCGTGCGGTCGGCCTTGATGAAGCGCGGCGCACCGTTGCCCTGCCCTGCGCCCGCTGCCAGCGCGAAGGCCGCCAGATCATGCGCTTCGAACAGGTCGCGTAACGACAGCTCGACATCCAGCTGCTGACGAATGCGCGAAATCACCTGAGTGGCCAGCAGCGAATGCCCGCCCAGCTCGAAAAAGTTGTCGCTGCGCCCGACCCGCTCGATCTGCAAAACATCGGCCCAGATCGCCGCCAGTTGCTGCTCCAGCTCGCCCTGCGGGGCGCTGTAGGTGGCCTGTAACTGACTGGCGTCCGGCGCAGGCAGCGCCTTGCGGTCCAGCTTGCCGTTGGCAGTCAGCGGCATGCTGTCGAGGACGATGAAATGGGTGGGCACCATGTAATCCGGCAGGTGCGCCCTGAGTTGGTTTTTAAGCATTTCACGCAGGGTTGGCTGGTCCTGATCAGGCTCAGCAGGCACCAGGTACGCCGCCAACTGCCCGTCCAGCGCCAGCACGTGCACTTCACGCACCGCCGGGTGCGCTTGCAGCCGCGCTTCGATTTCGCCCAGTTCGATACGGAAGCCACGAATCTTCACTTGGTGGTCGATGCGCCCGGCGTATTCGATGGTTCCGGCAGCGCGATAACGCGCCAGGTCGCCGGTGCGGTACAGACGGCCGCCCTCGTTGGAGAACGGGTCCGGCACGAAGCGTTCGGCAGTCAGCGCGGCGCGGTTGTGGTAACCCCGCGCCAGACCGGCATGGCCGATGTGCAGCTCGCCGCTGCAACCTTGGGCGACCGGGTTGAAATCGGCGTCCAGCACGTACCACGACAGGTCGGGAATCGCCTCGCCAATCGGGCTGGCGGGGTTCTGCGTGTCAGCCAGCGTGATCGGTCGATAGCTCACGTGCACGGTGGTTTCGGTGATGCCGTACATGTTGATCAGTTGCGGTGATTGATCGCCGAAACGCGCGAACCAAGGCTTCAGGCTCGCCACGTCCAGCGCCTCGCCGCCAAAGATGACTGTCTGCAGCGACAGCGGTAACGATGAATCGCAGGCCACGCGCATCAGTTGCTTGAACGCCGACGGCGTCTGGTTGAGCACCGTAACCTGCTGCTCGACCAGCAGCGCATGAAACTCTTCCGGCGAACGGGTCACTTCGCGGGGCACGATGACCAGTCGGCCGCCATGCAGCAGCGCGCCGAAAATCTCCCACACCGAGAAGTCGAACGCGAAGGAATGGAACAGTGTCCACACGTCCTTTTCGCTGAATTCGAACCACTCATCCGTGGCCGCGAACAGGCGCATCAGGTTGTGATGGGCGAGCAAGGTGCCTTTGGGTTTGCCGGTCGAGCCCGAGGTGTAGATCACATAGGCCAGGTTGTCCGGCGTAGTCTGATTGTGCGGGTTTTCCGTGCTGTAGCCGTCCAGTGCGTCAGCCAGATCGAGCGTCTGCACCTGTTCGGGGATCGGCAGTTTGCCAAGCAGATGCGCCTGGGTCAGCAACAGCTCGATACCGCTGTCCTGCATCAGGAAGCTCAAACGATCCTGCGGATAATCCGGGTCGAGCGGCACGTAAGCGCCACCGGCCTTGAGGATGGCCAGCAGTCCGACAATCATCTCCAGACCGCGCTCGGCAGCCAGCCCGACGCGCACATCCGGGCCGACGCCCTGCTCGCGCAGTTTGTGCGCCATCTGGTTGGCTCGCTGGTTGAGCCGCCGGTAACTCAGTTGCTCATCGCCAAAACTCAGGGCGATGGCCTGCGGGTTACCCTCGACCTGGGCCTCGATGCGTTGATGCGCGCAGTGCTCGCTTGGGTAGACCGCAAGATCGCGGTTCCAGTCACGCAGGGTGTACTGGCGTTCCTCGGCGCACAGCAATGGCAGGTCAGCGATACGCTGATTGACGTCGTGGCACATGCCGTTGAGCAGGTTGCGCCAGTGGCTGGCCATGCGCTCGATGGTCGATGCGTCGAACAGGTCGGTGGCGTAGGTCAGTGCGGCTGTCAGGCCGTCCGGGCGTTCGCAGGTGTCGAGGGTCAGGTCGAACTGCGCGGTGTGCTTGTCGGACACCTGATATTCCAGACGCAGCCCTGCCAGCTCACGGCTCTGGTTGTGGCCTTCGCTCTGGTGGTTGCAGGCCACCTGAAACAGCGGGCTGCGGCTCAGGTCGCGCTGCGGTTGCAAGGCTTCGACCAGTTGTTCGAACGGCAGGTCCTGATGGGCCTGCGCCTGCACAGCGGTGTGTCTGACCTGCTGCAACAGCCCGGCCACGGTGGTCTGCGTGGTGAATTCGGCCTTGAGCACCTGGGTGTTGACGAAGAAGCCGATCAGCCCCTGGGTTTCGCTGCGGGTACGGTTGGCGACCGGCACGCCTACGCGTATATCGGCCTGACCGCTGTAGCGATGCAGCAGGGTCTGAAACGAGGCCAGCAACAGCATGAACAGGGTGATGCCCTGTTGGCGCGCCAGGGTCTTGAGGTTATTCAACAGCGCGACATCCAGTTTGACATTGAGTCGCGCACCTTCGTAATTGCGCAGTGCCGGACGCGGCCGATCAGTGGGCAATTCCAGAATCGGCTGTTGCTCGCCCAGTTGCTGCTTCCAGTACGCCAGCTGGCGTTCCTGCTCGCCCATTTCCAGCCAGTTGCGCTGCCAGAGGGCGTAGTCGGCGTACTGGATCGGCAACGGCGCCAGTTTGATCTCGCGGCCCAGCGTGGCGGCCTGATAGCACTGCATCAGTTCGTCGACCATGATCGGCATCGACCAGCCATCGGAGACGATGTGGTGCTGGGTCAATACCAGTACATGCTCCTGCGCGCTCAGCCTGAGCAGCCTGACGCGCAACAGCGGTCCGTGTTGCAGATCGAAAGGCCGTTGTACTTCCTGATCCACATAACGCTCGACCGTTTCGCCAGCCGCCAGTTGCTCGACACCGAGCGCAAACGGCGACGCCGGATGCACCACCTGCAGTGCTTCATCGCCCTGCTGTTCGAACGTCGTGCGCAGGGTTTCGTGACGCTCGATCAGTTGCTCCACGCTGCGTCGCAATGCCTCGACATTCAGCGCACCGTGCAGGCGCAGCGCCAGCGGAATGTTGTAGGCCGCGCTGTGCGGCTCCAGTTGCCAGATGATCCATTGCCGCTGCTGCGCGTAAGAGAGCGCGGACGGTGCCTGCGTCTCCCTCACGGCAATCGGCGTGACCCCGTAGAGATTCACCCCTTGACGCTTGAGCAGCACCGCCAGCGCCTTGCGTTCACGGGCGGACAGCGATTTAACGGAGTCAAGCAACTGTTGCACTGGGGTCTCTCCTGCTAAGCAATCAAATTATCAATTTCCTCCGCTGATAAACGTTTGAGTGCCTCTAGTGATTTAGTCAATTCGTCCTGCGCGTGGTCACTTTCGCCATTTTTTTCCTGCAGCGTGGCGCAGAAGTCCGCCAGCAGCGGTTGCTCGAAGACATCCTTGAGGCTGACCTCGTGCTGCAACTGTTCGCGCACCCGCACGAGCATCTGCACCGCCAGCAGCGAATGGCCGCCGAGCTCGAAAAAGTTGTCGTTGCGCCCGACCTGCTCGACCTGCAACAGATCGGCCCAGATCGCTGCCAGTTGCTGCTCCAGCTCGCCTTGCGGAGCTCTGTAGGTAGCCTGCAACTGGCTGGCGTCCGGCGCAGGCAGCGCTTTGCGGTCCAGCTTGCCGTTGGCGGTCAGCGGCATGCTGTCGAGGACGATGAAATGGGTAGGCACCATGTAATCCGGCAGGTGCGCCCGGAGTTGGCTTTTCAGCGCTTCACGCAGGGTTGTCTGATCCTGATCAGGCTCAGTAGGCACCAGGTACGCTGCTAATTGCCCGTCGAGCGCCAGCACGCTGACTTCGCGCACAGCCGGGTGCGCCTGCAGCCGCGCTTCGATTTCACCCAGTTCGATGCGGAAGCCACGAATCTTCACTTGGTGGTCGATGCGCCCGGCGTATTCGATAGTTCCAGCAGCGCGATAACGCGCGAGGTCGCCGGTGCGGTACAGGCGGCCACCCTCGCTGGAAAACGGATCCGGCACGAAGCGCTCGGCAGTCAACGCGGCGCGGTTGTGGTAACCCCGCGCCAGACCGGCATGGCCGATGTGCAGCTCGCCGCTGCAACCTTGGGCGACCGGGTTGAAATCGGCGTCCAGCACGTACCACGACAGGTCCGGAATCGCCTCGCCAATCGGGCTGGCCGGGTTCTGCGTGTCGGCCTCGGCTATTGGTCTGTAGGTGACATGCACGGTGGTTTCGGTAATGCCGTACATGTTGACCAGTTGTGGCGTCTGATCGCCGAAGCGTTCGAACCAAGGCTTCAGGCTGGCGACGTCCAGCGCTTCGCCGCCGAAAATGACTTTCTGCAGCGATAGCGGCACCGATGAATCACAGGCCACACGCATCAGTTGCTTGAACGCCGACGGCGTCTGGTTGAGCACCGTGACCTGTTGTTCGATCAGCAACGCATGGAATTCTTCCGGCGAGCGGCTCACTTCGCGGGGCACGATGACCAGTCGGCCGCCATGCAGCAGCGCGCCGAAAATCTCCCATACCGAAAAGTCGAAAGCGAAGGAATGGAACAGCGTCCACACATCCTTTTCGCCGAATTCGAACCACTCATCCGTCGCGGCGAACAGGCGCATCAGGTTGTGATGGGCGAGCAAGGTGCCTTTCGGTTTGCCAGTCGAGCCCGAGGTGTAGATCACGTAGGCCAGGTTGTCCGGCGCGGTCTGATTGAGCGGGTTTTCCGTGCTGTAACCGTCCAGTTCGTCAGCTAGATCGAGCGTCTGCACCTGTTCGGGGATCGGCAGTTTGCCAAGCAGCGGCGCTTGGGTCAGCAACAGTTCGATACCACTGTCGTGCATCAGAAAGCTCAGGCGATCCTGCGGGTAATCCGGGTCCAGCGGCATGTAAGCACCACCGGCCTTGAGGATGGCCAGCAGGCCGACAATCATCTCCAGACCGCGCTCGGCGGCCAGCCCGACGCGCACATCCGGGCCGACGCCCTGCTCGCGCAGTTTGTGCGCAAGCTGGTTGGCGCGCTGGTTGAGCTGCCGGTAACTCAGTTGCTGATCGCCAAAACTCAGGGCGATGGCCTGCGGGTTACGCTCGACCTGGGCTTCGATGCGTTGATGCGCGCAGTGCTCGCTCGGGTAGCGCTGCACGCTTTGTGTCCAGGCGGTCGGCAATGCCAGTTCGCTGAGTCGCGTGGTTGCCGATGCGCAGAGGCTCTGCAGCAGGTGATCGAAATGCGCCGCCAGTTGCAGAATGCCTTCGGCGCTGAAGTGCTGGCGGTCGTAGCTGAAACGCACCGACAGCACCTCAGTGGCCTCGACCACCAGGGTCAGCGGGTAATGCGCCTGCTCCTGATTGCGCAGGTCGCTGAAGACCAGACCGTCCGGCGCGCGCTGAAGGGCTTCGGACACCGGGTAGTTTTCGAACACCAGAATGGTGTCGAACAACGCCTCGCCACTGTTGCGCGCCCAGCGCTGGATGTCATACAGCGGCGTGTGCTCATGCTCGCGCAGCGCAAGGTTCTTCGCCTGCACTTGCTGCACCCAGTCGGCCACCGTCTGCTCGGCACGCGGGCTGGCGATGACCGGCAAGGTGTTGATGAACAGCCCCAGTTGTTCTTCGACACCCGGCAACTCGGCCGGACGCCCGGCCACGGTCGCGCCAAAGGTCACACTGGACTGGCCGGTGTAGCGTTGCAGCAACAACAGCCAGGCCGATTGCAGCAGCGTATTGAGGGTGACGCGCTGCTCGCGGGCAAACGCGTTCAGGCGTCGGGTGCCATCGGCATCGATCAACTGGATGTAATCGCCGTAGCCCCCTCCCTGCGCCGAAGACTTGAACGCTTGCAGCAAACGGGTCGGCTCGTCCAGTTCCGCCAGCTGCGCAGTCCAGAAACGCTCGCTGAGGGCGGCGTCCTGATGCTGCAGCCACTGAATGTAATCACGATAGCGGCCTGCCTGTTTCGCTGGCATCTGGCCGCTGTAGCGTTGCAGCACTTCACCGAGCAGGCGCGAGCTGCTCCAGCCATCCATGAGGATGTGGTGGCTGGTATACACCAGATGCCACGCGTCGGCGGCGGTACGCAACACGGCCAGGCGCAACAATGGCCCTTGCGCCAGATCAAAACCCTGCTGACGGTCGGCCTGCGCCCAGTCGTCCAGCCAGCTTTCCGGCTGGCCGCGCGCATCCAGTTCGACAAAGGGCAACGTCACCTGGCGCTGCACCACTTGCAGCGACTGTTCGCGCTGACTGACAAAACAGCTGCGCAGCACGTCGTGATGGTCTACCGCGGCCTGCCATGCGCTGCGGAAACGCGGCACATCCAGCCCACGGATGTTCACCCGCAACTGATTGATGTAGTTGCCCGCGCCTTCATCGAACAGCGAATGAAACAGCATGCCCTGCTGCATCGGCGACAGCGGGTAGATATCGTCGATCTGGCCCGCCGCAATCGGCAGACCGTCAAGCTGCGCCTGGGTGAGGCGCGCCAGCTGGAAGTCCGACGGCGTGACGCCTTGATGCCCGGCCGTGCAATGTTCGATCAGGGTGGTCAGCGCCTGCTCGTAGCGACGCGCCAGGGTGTCGATGGTCGAGGCGTGATACACCTCGCGGCTGAAGCTCCAGTCCAGTTGCAACTGGCCGTCGAACACCTGACCGTTGAGGCTCAGCCAGTTGCCCAGCGGCCCGTCCTCGCACAGCGCAGTGCCTGCACTGTCGGCACTCGGTACGAACAGCGCGCCTTGATGTTCGTTGAAGCTGCCGTCGAACTGGCCCAGGTAATTGAACGTGACCCGCGCCTGCGGCAAGGCGGCCAGTTGCTGCGCGAAAGACGCCTCGCCCATATAGCGCAACACGCCGTAACCAATGCCCTTGTCGGGCACCGCACGCACTTGCTCCTTGATGCCAGCCAGGCTTGCACCCGGCGCGATCTGCGGCGTGAGGCGCACTGGAAACAGGCTACTGAACCAGCCGACGGTGCGGCTCAGATCAGTCTCGTCGAACAGGTCTTCACGGCCATGCCCTTCCAGCTGGATCAGCACCGAGGGCTGCTGGCTCCATTCGCAGAGGACCTGGGCCAGCGCCGTCAGCAGCAGGTCGTTGACGTGCGTGCGGTACGCGGCAGGCGCGACTTTCAGCAGCTTGTGGGTCAGGTCCCTGCTCAGCCATGACGACGCATGGGCCGCATCGCGATTGCGCATCGTGCCTTCGGGCTTGTCGCGAGGCAGCGGCTGGTCCGCGCCCTGCAAGGCCTGCAGCCAGTAATCGCGCTCGGCCTTCAGCGTCTGGCCGGTCGCGTACTGTTGCAATTGCTCGGCCCAACGCTGGAGCGACGTGGTTTTTGCCGCGAGTGCTACCGGCTGGCCTTGCGCCAGGGCGAGGTACGCCTGTTGCAGGTCTTCCAGCAACACCCGCCATGACACGCCGTCCACCAGCAGATGATGAATCACCAGCAGCAGGCGCTGTTCGCCTTGCGGCAGGTGGATCAGCACGGCACGCAATAGCAGTCCGTTTTTCAGGTCCAGGCTGCGTTGCGCCTCATCGGCCAGCTCAGGCAAGCGCTCGATGCTGTCCAGCTCATGGGCCCAGAGCAGCTCGCGAGTGTTCAGCGCGCCGAAGGTGGCCTGCCATTGGCCGTTCTGCCGGGTGAAACCCAGACGCAGTGCGTCGTGCTGTTCGACCAACGCAGTCAATGCCGACTGAAGATGAGCGGCCTCCAGCGTTTGCAACGGCTTGAGCATCAGCGCCTGATTCCAGTGCTGACGCTCGGGGATGTCCAGTTCGAAGAAACGTGCCTGAATCGGCAGCAACGGCAACGAACCGCTGATCTGCTCTGCCACAGCGACGGGCTTTTTCTGAATCAGTTTTGCCACCGAAGCCAGTTGGCCGATGGTCTGTTTTTCGAATAATTGCTTGGGGCTGAGCTTGATGCCCTGGCGCTTGGCGCGGGCGATGATCTGCAGACTGAGGATCGAATCGCCGCCCAGTTCGAAGAAGTTGTCGGTGCTGCCGACCTGTTCCAGTTTCAGCACGTCCGCCCACACGGCGGCGAGCTTTTCCTCGACCTCGCCGACCGGCGCGGTATAGCGCTGTTTGACCACGCCGGGCCTGGGCAAGGCGCGCTTGTCGAGCTTGCCGTTGGCGGTCAGCGGCAGACTGTCCAGCAGCATGATCTGCGCGGGCACCATGTAGTCCGGCAAGCGCGCAGTCAGTTGCTCGCGCAGGCTGTCGATACTCAGGTCCGCCCCGCCTGCCGCCACGCAATAGGCCACCAGTTGCAGGCGGGTCTGATCGTCATCGATGGGCAACGCCAGTACGCTGACCTGCGCCACCGAAGCCAGGCCCAGCAACACCCGCGCGACCTCTGCCGGCTCGACACGATAACCGCGCACTTTGACCTGATCGTCGGCCCGGCCGATGAATTCCAGCAGGCCCTGATGATTGCGGCGCATGCGATCACCGCTGCGGTAGGCGCGCGTGCCGTCCTGCGCGAACGGGTCCGGTACGAAGCGCTCGGCGGTCAGCGCAGGCTGGCCGATATAGCCCAGCGCCACGCTGTCACCGCCGATGTACAGCTCGCCGGCGACCTGAGTGCCGACCGGGTTCAGCACGTCATCCAGCACGTAGGCGCTGGCCCCTGGCAACGGCGTGCCGACCGGCACGCTGCGCAGAGGGTCGCCAGAGTGTGCAGTGCTCTGTGGGAAACATGGGAGCTGTGGGAGCGAGCTGGGCGACGCTTCGCTTGCTCGCGAAGAGGTTTGTACATTCTTGCGAGATGGGAAAGCCGGACTATCGCTTTCGCGAGCAAGCTCGCTCCCACAGGGATTCGAGTCCGCTTTCAATTTTTGATCAAGGCATGATGAAGCTGGCACCTCATAAGTCAGCACACCAACAGTGGTTTCGCTCGGCCCGTAGTGGTTGATCACCCGGCAACCCGGCTTGAGCTGACGCAACTGCTCGACCAGCGCCGGCGAGCAGGCTTCGCCGCCGACGATCAGTGCATGTTGCGGCAATACGTCGGCTGGCTGGCCGGCCTGCAACAGCGCGGCCAGATGACCGGGGACGATTTTCAGCACGCCCACCTGATGCTCGGTCATGTAGGCCGCAAAGGCATCCGGGTCGAAACCCAACGCCTCGGTCAGCACGTGCAGCGTGCGCCCCGAACACAGCGCGCCGAACAGCACGGTATGGCCGAGGTCGGCGGCGATGGTCGAGACCAGCGCCATGCTTGCCTCTGGCGCCAGATGCAGTTGTTCCAGCAAGCCGCGCAGGTAACTGGCCAGCGCACCCTGGCTGACCAGTACGCCCTTGGGCTGCCCGGTCGAGCCGGAGGTATGAATCACGTAGGCGGCCGAATCGGCTGAAGGCCGGGTGTCAGGGCGACTGACAGGCAGGTCCTGCCACAGCGCAGGCGTCCAGGTCAGGCCCTGACAACCGGCAACACCCAATGACGTCTGCCGCACATCACCCTCAGCACACAGCAGCACCCTCGCCTGCGCATTGATCAGCATCTGTTGCAGTCGCGCATCGGGGGCTTTGACGTCCAGCGGCATGTACACGCCGCCGGCCTTGAAAATTGCCAGCACGGCGGTCAGCCAGTCTAGCGAACGCTCCATCAATACTGCGACCGGCTGGCCCTCGCTGATGCCCATGCGGATCAGGTGATGGGCCAACTGATTGGCGGCCTGCTCCAGTTGCAGCGTGGTCAACGTGCGCTCCAGGCAGCGGGCTGCCTGGGCATGAGGTTGCCGTTCGACCTGCCGATCCCACAGTTGCAGCATGTGCGGCGCGGGTTCGCGAACTTCGCGCCTCGGCTCGACCGTCAGTGCTCCCAGGCTGAACAGCGGTGCCTGCGGGGCGTCGAGCAGGGTTTCGAACAGTGCGAGCAGTTCCGGGATGAAACCTTCGACGGTGGTGCGTCGATACAGGTCGCTGGCGTAGGCCATGTCGCCGTGGATCAGTGTGCCATCATCCGTGATATCCAGCGCCAGATCGAAATGCGCACCCTGTTTGTCGAAGGCATATTCGCTGACCTCCAGCCCGGCCAGCCTGAGCGCGGTTTTCTGCTTGAGGACCACGTTCTGGTTGAACTTGGCCTGGAACAGCGGGTTGTGGCCCAGGCTGCGCTCGGGTGCCAGTTGATCGACCAGTTGTTCGAAGGGCACGTCCTGATGCGCCTGCGCACCGAACGAGGTGTCGCGAATCTGCGCCAACAAGTCAAGGTAGCTCAGGCGTTCGTCCACCTGGCAGCGCAAGACCTGAGTGTTGATGAAGAAGCCGATCAACCCTTCGGTTTCCGCGCGACCGCGGTTGGCATTCGGCACGCCGATGCGGATATCACGCTGCCCGGCCTTGCGCGACAGAAACAGCGAAAAGCCGGCCAGCACAAGCATGAACAGGGTCATGCCCTGTGTACGTGCAAAGGCGTTGAGCCGCCGCGACAGATCAACGCCGAAATCGAAGCGCAGGTGCTCGCCCTGATAGCTCTGCGTGGCCGGACGCGGGAAATCCGGCGCAGCGTCCAGCAACGGCTGCTCTTCGCCCAACTGGTTACGCCAGTAGTCCAGCTGACGTGCGCCCTCGCCTGCCTCCAGCCAGCTGCGCTGCCAGATCGCATAGTCGGCGTATTGCAGCGGCAGTTCCGGCAGTGCGGGCTCGCGACCTTCGCAGTACGCCTGATAGCAGTGCACGAACTCCTGAATCATCACGTCCATCGACCAGCCGTCGGAGACGATGTGGTGCATGCTCACGATCAGCACATGCTCATCGCCCGCCAGGCGGAACAGGTGCGCGCGCAGCAGCGGCCCGGTGCGCAGATCAAACGGCTGGCCGTTGACTGTGGCCACTTGCAGCGCCAGCTCGGCATCGCGCAGTTCGACATCGGCCAGACCGGCCAAATCAATGCTTTCCAATGCGACTGTCTGGTCGTGCATCAGCACCTGCTGCGCCTGATCGCCATCGGTGTGAAACACCGTGCGCAGCACCTCGTGGCGTTCGATCAGATGATCGAATGCGCGGCGCAACGCCGACTCGTTCAACGTGCCGCGCAGACGCAGGCCGGTGGTCATCTTGTACGCGTCGCTCGACGGATCGAGCTGCCAGAGGAACAGCAGGCGTTGCTGAGCGAAGGACAGCGGAATGGCGCTGACATCATGCCGACTGACCGGCACCGGCAACAGGTTGAAATCCTTGCCTTCCTGGCGCAACCGGGCGAGGAACTGCTGGCGTTGCTCCAGCGACAGGCCGACAAAACGTTTCGCGATGCGTGCAGCAGTGGTCCCGGTCATGCGCCGAATTCCTCCAGTGAATCCATGAACTGGTCCATGTCGCTCCAGTCGTTGTCCGTGCTGTTGTCGGTCAGCGCTGCCACTTCGACGGCGAGCTCACTGAGCAGCGGTTTTTCAAACAGGGTGCGCAGCGGCAGGCTGATGCCCAGTTGCGTCTTGATCCGGGCGATGACTTGCGCGGCGAGCAGCGAATGCCCGCCCAGTTCGAAGAAGTGATCGTCCAGGCCCACCTGGGGTGCGTGCAGGACGTCCTGCCAGATGGCCGCCAGGCAGATTTCCACCTCGCTGCGCGGCGCCCGATAACGCGCCTGCAACTGGCTTGCGTCGGGGGCTGGCAATGCCTTGCGGTCCAGCTTGCCGCTGGGCGTCAGGGCCAGCTCCGGCAACAGCAGCATGTGCGTCGGTACCATGTAATCCGGCAGGCTGGCTTGCAACTGGCTGCGGATGCTCTGGCGCAGCGCCAACTGTTCAGCCTCTGTGGAGGCGGCAACGTCCGGCACCGCGTAGGCGACCAGCTGCGTGCTGCCCGCCAGTTCGACGGCCAGCACCACGGCCTCGCGCACGCCCTTGCATTGCTGCAGGCGCGATTCGATCTCGCCCAGTTCAAGGCGGAAACCGCGAATTTTCACTTGATGATCGACCCGCCCGATGTACTCGACAGCGCCATCGGCACGCAGTCGGGCGCGGTCGCCGCTGCGATACAGGCGCTCACCGCTACCAAACGGATCGGCGACGAAACGTTCGGCACTCAGACCCGGCTGGGCGTGATAACCCCGCGCCAGGCCAGGACCACCGATGTACAACTCGCCCACCGCACCTTGCGGCAGCAGGTTCATTTGATCGTCGAGAACGTACAGGCGTCGTCCTGTCAGCGCCTGGCCAATCGGCACGCCGCGCCATGACACCTGCTGCGGGGTCAGCGTGCTGCAATCATGGATGCTCGACACCACGGTGGCTTCGGTCGGACCATAGGTATTGAGCAGCCGCACATGCCCCAGCCCGGCCTCGTGCCACAGGCGCAGACCTTCGACGGCCATGGCTTCGCCGCCGACATGCACCTGCCGTAGCGCGCCGTAATGCGCGGGCGGGCTGGCGGCGAAGTCCTGAACCAGCGTCAGCCAATAGGCCGCGGGCAAGTCGGCGAGGGTCACGCCGTGCTCGACGATGGCCTGATGGAAGGTGGCGCTGTCCCACAGGCGTTCGTCACGCAGCACAACGGCCGCACCGCGACACAACGGTGGGTAGAACTGCTCGACGAAGCCGTCGAAGCTGTGGGTGGCGAATTGCAGGACCCGGTCGCCTTCGTGCAGGTCACTGTAGTCAGCACCCAGGGTGACGAATTCAGCCAGCGCCGCATGACTGATCGCCACGCCTTTAGGCCGCCCGGTCGACCCCGAGGTGTAGATCACGTAGGCCAGACTGGCCGGATCGATCGGGCCGTCGAGGTTTTGCACGCTGGCGGTTTCGCTGTTCATCCGATCGATGCACAGGCATTGAATATCAGCCAGTTCAGGCAGCCCGGTCAGCTGATCGCTATGGGTCAGCAGCAGTTTCACGCCACTGTCCTCGACTACATGACGCAAGCGTTCGCTCGGCGCATTCAGGTCCAGTGGCACATAGGCACCGCCAGCCTTGAGCACGGCGAGCAGCGCCACGGGCATGTCCAGCGAGCGGCCTAGCGCCACGCCGACCAGCACGTCCGCACCGACACCCCGCTCGCGCAGTTGCCAGGCCAGACGGTTACTGCGCTGGTTCAGTTCGGTGTAGCTCAGGCTCGGCGATTGACCTTCATGGGCGAGGATCAGCGCCAGTGCGTCCGGTGTGCGTTGTACTTGCGCTTCGAACTGGCGATGCGCGGGAGTTGTGGTGTCGGCTTTGGTGGCGTTGTCGACATCCAGCAGTTGCGTGCGCTCGTCGGCCGAGAGCATCGACAGCTCGGCGATGGTCTGCAGCGGGTCGGCACAGACAGAGGCCAACAGGTTGCGCCAGTGCCCGGCCAGGCGAGCGATGGTCGACTCGTCAAAGATGTCGGTGGCGTAGGTGAAGGCGGCATGCAGTTGCTCGCCTTCACCGCTGGTGGCCAGCATCAGGTCGCTGGCGGCAGCGTGCGAGCGCTGCGCCAATGCCTGTTGTTCGGCGGGCAGATTGGCCACGCGCAGGCCGCCGCTCAACTGTTTGTCGAGCAGGTCGGCCACCACCGGCTGGTGATTGAACATCACCTGAAATAAAGGGTTATGGCTCTGGCTGCGCTCCGGCTGCAGGGCGTCGATGATCGCATCGAATGGCAACTCCTGATTCGCCTGGGCACCGGTCGAGGCGTCGCGCACGATGCTCAACAGGTCGACGAAGCGGGTCTGCGCCGTCACTTCACTGCGCAGTACCTGAGTATTGATGAAGCAGCCGATCAGCCCTTCGGTTTCGCTGCGGGTGCGGTTGGCGATCAGGCCGCCGACACGAATATCGGTCTGCCCGCTGTAGCGATGCAGCAGGCTTTTGAAGGCCGCCAGCAGCACCACGAACAGGGTGACGCCCTGGCGTTGCGCGAGGCTTTTCAGGTGGCGCAGCAGCTCGGGCTCCAGTGCCAGCTCCAGGCGCGCGCCGTCGTGGCTGGGCAAGGCCGGATACGGACGGTCGGTGGGCAGCTCCAACAGCGGATGCTCTTCGCCCAGGTGGCTGCGCCAGTAGTCCAGCTGACGCTCCTGCTCACCGGCTTCCAGCCAGCTGCGTTGCCAGACCGCATAATCGCGGTACTGCACGAGCAGCGGCTGAAAAGGCAGCGGTTTGCCGGCCAGCAGCGCGTCGTAGCCGCGCAGCCATTCGTCGATCAGCACGTTCATCGACCAGCCATCGGTGATCATATGGTGCAGGTTGAGCAGCAGCAGGTGCTCCTGTTCGGCCAGACGCAGCACCTGCACGGTGAACAGCGGCCCACGCTGCAGATCGAAGGTTTGTGCGCCCTGTTCGGCCATGGCCTGCCGCGCACTGGTCCAGCGCTGTTCGGGCGGCAAGGCGCTCAGATCGGTCAGGCGGATGCTCACTGGCGCTGGCGGCGCAACACGCTGAAACGCCCGGTCGCCCTCCTGGCCGAAAGTGGTGCGCAGGCTTTCATGTCGCTCGACCAGCGCACTGAAGGCCCGTTCCAGCAGCGGCAGCTCCAGCGGACCGTTCAGGCACACCGACATCGGCAGGTTGTAGGCCGCGCTGTGCGGGTCCAGTTGCCAGAGAAACCACATGCGTTGCTGGGCATAGGACAGGCCATCACGCTCGGCCAGGCCGGCACAGGAAGGGATCGGGAACAGCGAGAAATCCATGTTCTCCTTGCGCATGCCGTCGAGGAACAGGCGGCGTTTTTCAAGGGGTAACTCGACAAAACGGCGGGCGAGTTTCTGGGCGTGTTCGAGGTTCATGGGTCGATCCTTGCTGAGTGGGGCTGACCGTCGGGCGGGGTCGTATCAACAAGAACGAATTGGCGAGGAAATATTTAGAAAGGTTCGTTGCGGTGGTAGCCGGGCGCTTCTCGTTCCTCACGCTCCAGCGTGGGAATGCAGTTCAAGACGCTCTGCGTCAAAAGAGGACGCGGAGCGTCCAGAACGGCGTACCGACGCGGAGCGTCGGCACGATAA
>NZ_JARVSW010000044.1:0-25490 GCF_030208985.1 Pseudomonas sp. MEJ108 | reverse complement strand
GTCCAGAAATGCATACCCACGCGGAGCATGGGTACGATGGTGTTCTCGCGGGCGGTATCGTTCCTCACGCTCCAGCGTGGGAATGCTGTGGGTGATGCTCTGCGTCACAGGTCTGCGCCGCACGGCACGGTAGCTGAAGGCTGTGAACAACCTCAGCAATCAGGCTCGTCAGCGGTATAACGACGGGCCGGATTGACTGCGGCGTCGAACTCACGCAATGCCTTGGCGCCGATCAACAGCGGGAAGTTGAAGTGGCTGCGGTCCACCAGGTTGACTTCGACCGTGCGCTTCTTGTCGCCCAGGCACAGTTCCAGGTCAACGACGGGGCGCTTGGCAGGGTTGATGCTTTCGTCGTCATCGTCGTCACCTTCTGCACGCCCCTTGATCTTGCTGATCCGCGACACCTTGTGCTCATACACCTTGTTGTCTGCACCCTTGGTTGCCAGGCGGAAACGTACCCAGTCATCACCATCGCGCTTGAACAACTCGATGTCCTTCGCCGACAGCGAGGCGGTCAGTGCGCCGGTGTCCATCTTGGCCTTGAAGGTCTGGCCTATTTCCGCAACCTTGATGTTCTCGTAGCGACCATACAACGTCGGTTCAGCAGCCATGACCGGCAGGGCCAGCAAAGACAATAGCGCCAGGATCGGTTTCACGTGGGAGGTTCCTCGCAATAGTCAGCGCCTGATTGGCGCCCGGTTTTAGACAGCGAACCTGCGGTAGGTTCGTCAGACATAAATGTGACGTCAGCATAAAGGCCGAGACGTGAAACATTTGTAAGTACCTGTGTAATTGGCGTAAAACGCGAGGATCTTTATTATTGCCGCCCCTGAACCTTCAAGAGTCCGTCATGCGCCGTCTGTTCACCGGCTGTTTTGTTGCCCTGCTGTTACTGATCAATACGCTGCTGCTTATCGGTCCGCTATTGATTTTTGCGTTGCTCAAGCTGTTGTTCAGAGGCCGGATGCGCGATCGCTGTTCAGCGGCGGTGATGTGGATCGCCGAAACCTGGGCCGAGATCGACAAGGTCATCTTCGCCACCTGCATACCGACGCAGTGGGACATTCGTGGCGATGAGGGGCTGCGTGGTGACACCTCCTATCTGGTCATCAGCAATCATCAGTCGTGGGTGGATATTCCCGCGCTGGTCCAGGCACTCAACCGGCGCACGCCGTTCTTCAAGTTCTTCCTGAAAAAGGAACTGATCTGGGTACCGCTGCTGGGCCTCGCATGGTGGGGGCTGGACTACCCGTTCATGAAGCGTTACAGCAAGGCGTTCCTGGCGAAGCATCCGCAGCTCAAGGGCAAGGACCTGGAAATCACCAAGGCCGCCTGCGAACTGTTCAAGCGCCAGCCGGTGACCATCGTCAACTATCTGGAAGGCACGCGCTTCACCGCAGCCAAACATGCTGCCCAGGGCTCTCCCTACACCCATCTGCTCAAACCCAAGGCCGGCGGCGTAGCCTTCGTGCTGGCGGCAATGGGCGAGCAACTCGATGCCATTCTGGACGTCACGGTCGTCTATCCCGATTCAGGCATTCCCGGTTTCTGGGACATGCTCTGCGGTCGGGTCTCCAAAGTGATCGTCGATATCAAGACCCGTGAACTGGACCCGGCGCTGTGGCAGGGCGATTACGAAAACGACCCTGTGTTTCGCGAGAAAGTGCAGGGCTGGGTCAATCAGCTTTGGGACGAAAAGGACGCGCGTATTGCGGCGTTGCGGCTGGAGTTGCCCGGGCACTGACAGTTCTGACAGGTAGACGAGGCGAAACGGGCGGATGAGACTGGCCTTTAATGTTGCCGGAATCCGCTCTCATGTCATCGCCCGATGTTTCGCTGATCGGCTTATACCGTTACGACGGACTGGACCGACTGGCAAGCATAGTGCCAGCGGGGCAGGAGGTCGTCAGGCGTTTCTATCGAAACAACCGCCTGACCACAGCAATACAGGGCACTTCCCGCCAGTCTGTCGTTCAGACAGAAGATCTTTTACTGGCATTGCTCCGTGTGGAATCTGATCAGGTCCAGTTCGACCTGCTTGCCACAGATCAAGCCAGATCGGTGCTGCACAGCCTTGATGCCATGCGCAATCAGGCGTTTGTCTACAGCCCTTATGGCAGGCGATCCCTGCAAACAGCCGCACTGGGCGTACCTGGTTTTACAGGGCAGACGATTGATCCGATCACTGGACATTACTTGCTGGGCAATGGACTTCGCGCGTTCAACCCGACGCTGATGCGCTTTAACAGCCCGGATACGCTGAGCCCGTTTGGTGAAGGCGGGATAAATGGTTATGCCTACTGTGGAGGAGATCCTGTCAATAACGTCGATCCGACGGGACAAGTATTTCGGATGGTTTTGGCAGTGTTCATTCCGCGTGCGCTAAAGTCGGTAAAACTGATCAGCGCGCAATTTGGCGATGTGATTGAAACAACCCGCAAAGGCTTAATCCCTGCTGCTAGCTCACCGATGCCTCTGCAAGGCAGTAGAAAATGGCTTGATGACGCGCTTGAACCATTCAATGACAGCCAGTCTTCCTTCATCAAAAACCTCCGTCAAGTGAATCGCAATTTTGCCAGTCACGGAGACTCAGGGTTGAGTTTTGAGCAGGCCGAGTATTACGCGCGACTGGCGTCGCAAGTGTACTCCGGGAAAAAAAACGACTCGACAGCGTTTGGGGCGGCTGCTTTCAAATGGGCTCGGCAATTACCTGAAGGCCGCAGCACCGCCATGGTTGGCGCGGCCTTCAATTCAGCAGGTGCGATGATCTCGGGCGCTATGCAAAAAAAGCAGTACAAGAGCGGAGATATATTGAGGAAGGCTACGCGTATAAGGTCCGGCTCAGCGCCCGGTACCCCATAACCCACTCAGACTCTGCAACGCCGAACCACTGGCACCTTGCTGTCCCAGGTATTGCAGAATCAGCGGGGCAAACTGGCTGACCATCGTGCTGTCCATGCCCAACGCCTTGAAGGCATTGTTCACATCACCCATGCTCTGCACGTTGCCCAGTGCGCTGTTGAGCATCGAACTATTGCCTGACTTGCCGCCCAGCAGACTGCCCAGCCCGTTGGCGCCGCCCAGACTGTCCAGCGCGGACGTGCCGGACATTTGCTCCAGGCCCGGGACCGATTTGGCCAACTGCGAGTAATCGGTGCTGGTCAGTTTGTTCTTCGCCAGCCCGAGCAATGCGCCCGTCCCGCCAACCGCCTGTTCCGGGGTGACATTGAGCTGCGTACCCAGGGTATTGAGCAGCCCCGCGACTTCGGGTGCCGCCGTGGCTTTCTGATTGCCATTGGTGGCATTGGAGACCGCGTTCGCGGCGTCATTCAGATTGAAGGCAAATGCCGGGCTTGCCGCCACAGCCATCAACGTTGCCAAAGCCATTGCGCGTGCAGTTTTCATTGCGTCACCTTTATCGAACTCGAACCGCCCGTGAGTGGGCGATGAAGCAGAGGGTTTGACTGGAGGAACAGAAGCTTGTTCCCGGGGCGAGGCCGCGAACCACGGCAACGTCCGGTATTTGCTCGGTGACTGGACCTGGGTCGTCCTGAAACATCTATGTATTACCCCGCTTTTTCCGCGAAACAGCATGGTGTCGGTCATTTGGAATGCACGGAGCATCAGCAATGACCGACACCTACACCTCACTTCCTTCCATGCCAGCTGCCACCAGGGAAAGCCTTCAGCACGTACTGGCAACCGAAGGTAACGAGCAACTGGCCGCCATTCTGCAACGTCCCCGACCCGAAGGTTTCACGCTACTGGACGAGATCCAGGTACTTGGGGCTGCCAGCTCGTTCGGGCGATGGGCCGACGACATCGAACTCCTGAGTACCCTGAAATCAATGCTGTTCGATGACGACCTGAACGCCCTCAGCGACAGCGCAGAACGCGTCACCCGTTCTGTCGCTTCGCCGGCATCGGGGGAAGGCCCCGAGCACGAACTGGCCAAAGCGGCGTTCGATATTGCGCAGAGTCATCAGCGCGAGTCACATTCGTCGTGTGTCCGAAGCGAGCGCATCGATCGTACCCGGGGCGATTACCGCAGGTTGCTGAATACGCTGCGGGCACGAATACGGGACGTGACGACCGGCACCTGTGCGACCAACAGAGTGTTCATGGCCGTGGCCGATGACTCGCCGTTGTTTGCGAGCGTCGCTTTTGGCGGTTCTATCGTGCAGCAGTTCAAGGTGTTGCTCCGGGCTATCGCCGGCGTGGACCCTGCTGGCGATATCGATGAAGATCTGTTGCCCGGGGTACGCCTTAAAGACCTGCGCTACGTTCTTGATCTGGTCAACACGACTCAGGTGGACTTCAGGCAGCCTTTCACCTGTGTGCTGCATGTCAGGATGAATGAGGGCAGGCCGGTTCACTCGCTGCAACTGCAGGGCATTTCCGAGGGCCGGCAACCTGCGCACGCCACGCTGTCAGACCTGCACCTGCGAGTGATCCGTTTCACGGACTGCCTGGCCCCGCTGGCGCCGCATCTGGAGTCCGCAGATGCCAGGTGCATTCTGGCCATTCGCGACGATCGAACCGTCTCATTGCACGGCCTGCTCGATTACTACGGTGTCGACATTCCCCTGGCTGCCACCCGAGACGATCTGCTGCAGGCGATCACTGCGCTGTTGCCCGGAGAGCGCGAAGCCGACCCCGCAGTGATGGCGCCCGCGTTGCCTTTCACCCTGGCAGAACACCAGCGTTTCATGCTCGATATGTCGCAGGTCTACACCTTTCGGCAGCACAAGGTCCAGGCGCATGGCACTGACGATTACGGTGTCATCGACCTTGAGCTGGAGAAGGAGATGCAGTGGCATCTGGGTCGATGCCGCACCTTGCTGAACAGCTACCGGCATTTCGGTGCATCGCTGCAAGACAACGAAAACGCGCTGCTGACAATGTTCCAGCAAGCCGGTGGCATCACCCTGAAACTGGTCGTTTACGACAGCGACGGCCACCAGGATATCTACCGGGAGCAGCACACCGTCAATCCCTGGCGCGCGAAAGATCTTGCCGAATATTTAGACGTGGCGCGCCAGGAACTGTCGTCTTACATGATCAATACCATTCGCTATGGCGAGGCCGAGGGGGCGATCAATATCGAACGGCTGATCGTGCAAGTGATCGTGCCCAATCCTGTCCAGCGTCGTCATCCGCTGAGCGATATCGACATCGAAGCCTTCGATATCCGCAGCAAAGAACCTCCGTTTCTGTACGTAGACCCGCTTGCACTGGGCGCTTATGACGTCATCAGGTCGCGGTTTGTGGCGCTGACCGAGGAGCTGCGCGAGGTGCAATGGGACGCCGGCCGCGCTGTGACATTGCAGCGCGCGGTCCGTTATCTGCTGGCCCATTACCAGGAGGACCTGCCGGCGTTGCCGCACGCGCAGCGTCAGGCGGCCTATACCCGGCGCTTGAATGATTCCGTCAACGCCTATTACAGCGTGATTGCGCAGAACCTCGAGGACCAACAGCGACTGCAAGTCGTTCTGCAGCCGACCCAGCCGGAGTTCGTGGCGCGTGAACTGTGCCGTTATCTGGGGCTGAACGAATCCTGCTGGCCGGTGATTGCGCGGTCTTCGTTCGATATCAGTTACCAGGCCGGCTGGATCAATACCGGCACGTTCTTCAGGCACGAAGAGTCGCTTGGTTATCGAACCCTGCTGAGTGTGGTGTATGACGAAGACCTGCGCCGCGAGCTGGCGCTTGCCGACAATCGTGATGAACGGCTCGGGCAGCTGGCTCAGGCGCTCGCCGATAAAACCCGTTACACCGCAAGTCTGGACGCGTTGCAGGCGAAGCTGACCGGTTTATTCGAGGCGAACGTTGCCTTCGTCAACAACAGCCTTCTGCCTGCTCGACTGACCGCACCACAAGCAGCGTTCAAGCGCGAGGCCGAGAACTACGCCATCCAGGCGACCGAAATCTACCGGGCGCTGGAGGCCGAGCGGCTCGTGCTGGTCTCCGGTACTGCCGCCGAGCGCTTGCAATCTCTGGAAGGGGCCACGCTGTCGGACAGTGACAGGCCGGTTCATTGCATCGAGTTATTGAGCGCCGACGAGAAGGTCCGCCTTGAAGCCAGTGCTCTGGCGTTCAGGCAGATGTTGAGTGCCCGAGCTAACGATGATGACATTCAGAACATGTCGACCAGCGCGCAGCATGTGCTGCAACTGGTGCATCAGGTCGGCGGACTGATTCCTGTGCTGGGCAACTTCATCAACCTGGGGTTCGATATTTACGACGGCAATGATGAAGGCATCGCGATGGATGCACTCAACATCATTGCCGAGCTGGTGCTGTGCAAGCTGCGCACGCTCCCTCCCAGGGTGCTGGGTGTGCTGATGCTGCAAGGCACCAACAGCTGGACGATGAGCCAGCAGGTCCAGGCCCTCGGCGAGTCGATCAGGGCCAACGACTACGAGGCGTCGGTGAAGAACTTCGGTTTTCTGCTGGTCGGTCTGCGTTCGGCGCTGCACTGCGGCATATCGGCGGTGAAAGGGCTGCGCTCCGCGACACTGCATTATCAACAGATCGTCAGCGAGCACGGCGTGTCTGACAGGTCTGATCTGACCGAAACGGCTCGACACCCTGAGCACAGCGATGCCATCGAGCGCGAAGCCGAGGGCGAACACCTCGCGAGGCGTCGGCCGTCGACAAGCAGCTCGCACTGGCGGGTCTCCGAGGATGGACAGATATCCGAAAGGCCCACGGGCAGAAAGGTCACGCGCCTCGACTGGAACGGCAACGCGATGGTCGAGGGCGGTGCTCGGGCGGTGCTGCTGGGTGGGATAAGCGAGAAGATTTACATGCTCAACGGCTATGCCTGCCGGATGGTCAGCGGGCTGGCGGGAACGGAATTGCGACCGCTGCATACGCTGGACCTGGAAGCAGGGCAATGGCGCAGGCATCCGCAGTCAACGGTCGACGCCCCGCAGCTTTCACGTTTTGCCCACACCGAAGATTTTCCGCTTGGCTTCAGCGGCCGACCGCAGCGTTTTCTGGCTCCCGCCAACACGGTCAGCTGGTATGACAACTGCGTGGTGACACTTGAAACAGCCTCCGTGCGGGTCATCGACGCAGATGGCAGGGTAAGCCAGCAGAGCGTGGCGCTTGGCGTGATCGAGCACAAATACGTCACCGAGCGTAAGGGTCATGTCGAAGTACTCGAACATGCGGGCACCGATGTTGAGACGACCGCCTTCATTCGCGCTGACGGCAGCCGCATGGACGTCGCCAGGGTCTTGCCCGCAATCCCGACCTACAAGCCTGAAATTCAGGCACAGATTGTTGCCGCTCAGGGCATGTTCGTGACTGTCCGGATAAGCGATACGCTGCAAGGTCTGGTCGGCAGAAAAACCGTGGCCGGCGTTCTGGCGACGCTCAGTGATGGCCGCGGGCAGGAACTGGTGATCGAAGCGGATCGCGGCGTTCACTATCGCGGCACGCTGCCCATCGAGCACTTCCTGGCGCTGGCGCCGGGCGAGACGTTGCACGACCAGCGGCCTGTTGCCCTGACCCTGCAGAAAATCAGCCCGCAAGCCGATCCCAAACGGGCGTTGCCTCACCTGTGGCACGACCAGTCGGATTATCGCGACGGCATCGCCCATGATGACTTTGCACTGGAGCTGTTCTATGGCGCGAAAGCGGCGAACGAAGCCTATGCACGCAACCCTCAGTGGGTCGCCAGGAACATCGACGCCGTGGCCAAAATCAAGTCGCGGCTGCCCTCGTCTATTACCTCGGTGGAAAATCCATACTATGTACTCGATACCCCCGAGGAACTGGCCATTCTTTTTGCTGCGCGCAACCAGGCGGCGTTGGCCAATACCTTGCTGGGCCATACCATTGAATGGGGAGCGGCATCGAGGTCCAGGGAGTTAAGCCTGGGGGAAAATATCCTCAAGCAGCTTCGTCTGAACGGGCCGCTGCTGGCCGCGCAGGAAAACATTCCGCCGCACGCCAGCGAGCGAGCTGCCTTGGTCAGTCAGCTTCAGGAGAAGCTGGCCCGCAACAACCTGATGATGGCTGAAGTCAGCCTGAAGTCAGGGGAAAAAGCCTGGTTCGCCCATTCGCCTGCCAGGCATCTCGGTATGCTGGCGGGGCATCTGCACGATGAGTTTTACCTGAGTCATGCGGGGTCGCTCATCGATCATGTCGAAGCCTGTTTTAGCGACCCGTCGAGAATTGCAAGTATCGCCGTGCTGTCGCTCGATGACGTCTCGGAAACCGATGCGCGACGCATTTTTCTTTCCTCGCAGCGCGGCTACACCTATGAGTCGGTCACCAGCCTGGAGCAGCCGGCCGAGCATGCACATCTGAGCGGTGCGCAACTGCAACTGCACATCGACGATGCCCTTTATCCCGAGCGAACCCGAGGTGTGGGGATTGCCAGCGCGGCTGTCGACCTGACCGGTGCCGAGGCGATCAGCAGCGGGCCAAAGCGCGGCAGTTACTCGATTGAGGGGCGTGACTACATCAAGCTGGATAACGGCAGGATCTACCGGGCCGAATGGGATGAGCGCAACCGGGTGTTTCTGCTGGTGCCGCCGCAGGGCAGGTCGCGCGCCGAGAGCCTGGCACTGCCCTGGGTGCGTCACATCGGCGGGCATGAGTTCACGCTGATCAACCGGCCAATGCTCAAGGGCGGCAATGTCGTCGATCAAATGATCTGCAGCATCCGCACCCGGCGGCCGACCGATAGCTTCGCAACCCACGAGTCCCATTCCGCTCATGACACAGCAAGCGGAACGCTTCAGGTTCACCATGAAGACCTGCACATCATGAACGACGACGTTCTGGTGCCCGGCAAGCTTAACGTGCCATCAAGCCTGTTCCACTCCATCGCAGCGGATCGTGACGGCTACGTGAGGCTCGAAGCCAGGGCAGCGGTGCCTGAAAGCTGCATCTCCAGCACCGAGTTTCTGGTGTCGAAATATGCCGGTGGACAAGTCGCGTTCGATTACCAGGGCGAGAGCCTTAACGATCCGACGCCCGTGGTGCCCAATGTCGAAGTCGTCGCCCTGCAGGATGGTCAGCCGGTGAGCCTGAATATCACGACAACAGCGCTCGATGACTGGATAAATGCACGCGGCCACTCTGATTACTTCGTCGGCGAGCAGTCATTTCCCGAGATCGGTGAAGGTATCGGTTTCATCGAGCGAGGGGGGCTGGAGAGCAACCCGTCATCGGACTACCCGTTTCATTTCATGTTCGTGGCCGGGAAAGTGCTGGACCAGAACGGGCAGGTTACCGGCGTGCTGGCCTCGGATTTGTCCGAGCCTGCACGTGAGCCTGATCAAGACGGAGTCACGCCGCAATTGTCGGCCAGACGGAACTGGAATCTGGGGCTTTTCCCGTCAATCGACAGCATGCGCGGGGCGCCGGAACCTGACAGCAACGCCTACGTGCAGGAGCATTACTACTCGGTATTGGTGAGGGCTGTGCGCGAGTAGGGCGCTTCCCCAGCGTTTTTTGTCCCGCAGGCGGAACAGCCTAGTAGTTCTGCTAGCTGGGCGGAAGCAGGGCGTCAGCCCAGACTGGCTGCCATAGGGTGACTTCAAAGGAGTGACAACATGGCGTCGTCCGGGCAATCCGTGCTCTGTGTCTATCGCTACGATCCATTGGATCGCCTGGCCGATTGTTCGCCTGCGGGGCAGGGTAGCACTCGCCTTTTTTATCAGAAGACACTCTTGGCTACGCAGATTCAGGGGCAGGTTCAGCACACGCTTATGCGCACGGATGAGCATTTGCTGGCGTGCCTGAGCGCAGAAAATAATCAGCGCGACGGCGCGTTGTTGGCGACGGATCAACAGCAGTCAGTGACCGTCGCTCAGGGGTTGGAGTTTGCCTACACGCCTTACGGGCATCGTCATCCTTCAGGCACCGCAAACCTGCCGGGCTTTACCGGCCAGCGGGTTGATCCGGTGACGGGGCACTATTTGCTGGGTAACGGGTATCGGGCGTTTAACCCCGTGCTGATGAGGTTTAACAGCCCGGACAGTCTGAGCCCGTTTGGTGAGGGTTGGGTGAATGCGTATGGGTATTGTGGGGGGGATCCGGTTAATCGGGTTGATCCGACGGGGCACGTTAATGCTCGAATACTGGCACTGATATTCCGTAATAGACAAGCTTTGGTCGCTGCGAAAAAAGTCACTGAGCACCGCCATAGCGTTCTTGTGCCTGGCAGTCCAACCTCCTCGCGTTTAACGCGTACAGGAGGCGTTTCAGGGGCTAAAGGGCCCGTAGCTGTTCCAGATTTCATCAATAAACTGGCCCAACCTGAAAATGTGCCGGCTCATTTAAAAACTCGACGGCGTTTACCTGCGGTACCAAGCGACGCGCGGCTGCATACAAGATGGGCCGCCCCTAAGTCCTCAATAGCACCTCGTAATATCTACCACCTCCCAAGCGGAGTGGTGCGCCGTCCAAAGCGTATCGAGCTTCCCGCAACGCCATTCCAGCGTGTGCTCACTGGAGATCTGCCAATGGATACAATTTATCAGTATCCAAGACTTTCACGCTCTCAAGCACGTGCCTTGAAGGTAATCAGAAGAGGGGAAATGTTGCAGAGAGATCATTCTTAAAGTATTTCAGTAAGTGTTAACTTCAGGCAGTCAGATCCCACGTCTTCCGTGAATATTGCCGTGCGGTTTTAGAAAGGAAATTCGACTGACCTCTCAGGAAACAGCGCACCTGCATAAGTGCGCTGCTTTACGCTGCTTTAAAAGATCGAAGATGGATCTACGCCCCGCTAAACAACCCATGCGGATCAATCACAAACTTCTTCGGCACGCCCGAATCAAACTCGCCATAACCCCGCGGAGCATCATCCAGACTGATCACCTCGACACCCACTATGTCGGCGATCTTGATGCGGTCCCACATGATCGCCTGCATCAGTTGGCGGTTGTATTTCATGACCGGGGTCTGGCCGGTGTGGAAGCTGTGGGATTTGGCCCAGCCCAGGCCGAAGCGAATGCTCAGGCTGCCCATTTTGGCGGCGGCGTCAACGGCTCCCGGGTCTTCGGTGACGTACAGGCCGGGGATGCCGATCTTGCCGGCGACGCGCACTACGCCCATCAACGAGTTGAGCACGGTGGCGGGTGCTTCGGCCTGAGCGCCAGCATGACCGTGACCGCGTGCTTCGAAGCCTACGGCGTCGATGGCGCAATCCACTTCGGGTTCGCCGAGCAGGGCAGCGATCTGCTCGTGCAAGGGAGTGTCCTTGGACAGGTCGGCAATTTCGAAGCCCTGGGCCTTGGCGTGAACCAGACGCGTCGGGTTGACGTCGCCGACGATCACCACGGCAGCGCCCAGCAAGCGTGCTGACGCCGCCGCAGCCAGGCCGACCGGGCCAGCGCCTGCAACGTAGACTGTGCTGCCCGGCCCCACCCCGGCAGTCACTGCGCCGTGGTAGCCGGTGGGCAGGATGTCGGACAGGCAGGTCAGGTCGCGAATTTTTTCCATCGCCGCATCGCGGTCCGGAAGTTTGAGCAGGTTGAAGTCCGCGTAAGGCACCAGCACGTATTCAGCCTGGCCGCCGACCCAGTCGCCCATGTCGACATAACCATAGGCACCACCGGGACGCGCAGGGTTGACCGTCAGGCAGACGCCGGTGTTCTGTTCCTTGCAGCTGCGGCAGCGGCCGCACGCCACGTTGAATGGCACAGAAACCAGATCACCGACTTTCAGATGTTCCACGTCACGACCGGCTTCCAATACTTCGCCAGTGATTTCATGACCGAGTACCAGCCCGGTCTGCGCCGTGGTGCGGCCGCGTACCATGTGCTGGTCCGAGCCGCAAATGTTGGTGGAGACTACGCGCAGAATCACGCCGTGTTCGATGCGCTTGCCGCGTGGATCTTCCATTTTCGGGAAAGGAATTGATTGCACTTCGACCTTGCCAGCGCCGAGATACACTACACCGCGATTACCAGACATACATGTCACCTCGCTTTTATTGTGATGAAGCAGATTTAGAGCAGAGAAGAACAGTTGCAAGCTTCAAGCGGCGAGAAATACGGATCGCTTGCAGCTTGCAGCTTGCAGCTTGCAGCTTGCGCCTACAAAACCACTGTCCTGTTGGCGTTGAGGAACACCCGCCGTTCGATGTGATAACCCACCGCGCGGGCCAGTGTCAGCCCTTCGATGTCTCGACCCTTGGCGATCAGGTCTTCGGGATAGTGACTGTGATCGACCACTTCGACGCCCTGGGCAATGATCGGACCTTCGTCCAGATCGTTGTTGATGTAATGCGCCGTGGCACCGACCAGCTTCACCCCCTTGTTGTACGCCTGATGGTAGGGCTTGGCGCCCTTGAAACCGGGCAGCAACGAGTGGTGGATATTGATCGCCTTGCCGTCCAGCTTGCGACACAGGTCCGGCGACAGGACCTGCATGTAACGGGCAAGAATAACCAGTTCTGCACCAGACTCTTCGATGACCTGCCAGACTTTGGCTTCCTGCGCAGGCTTGTCGTTCGGGTCCAGTGGGAAATGGTAGTACGTAATGCCGTGCCAGCCAGCCAGTGGCTCAAGATCAGGGTGATTGGACACCACCGCGACCACGTCCATGGATAGTTGATTGATACGCTGGCGATAGAGCAGGTCATTGAGACAATGATCGGCTTTCGAGACCATGATCACTACTTTTGGCCGGTAGTTGGGCGCGGTGAGTTCGAAGATCATGCCAAACGTTTCGCCGCGCTCACTCAGCCCGGCCCTGAACGCCTGTTCGTCGAAAGCCTCGGGCTGACGAAACTCCACACGGATGAAGAAGCGTCCCGAGAGGCGGTCATCGAAGGAGTGGTGTTCTGTGACGTAGCAACCCTGCTCGAACAGAAAGCGCGTCACTGCGTCTACCGTGCCCAGCATGCTGGGGCAGTCGGCGGTCAAAATCCATGTGTCGGGCGCGCGGCTCATTAAATGAATGCTCCAGAGTATTCGTTATCCGCAAATCTGACTGACAGTGTCAGCCAGCCTGCTCAAGCTGGACGCAGAGCGTCCGGAACTGCATTCCCACGCGGAGCGTGGGGACGATAATCATCGTGTCGGCTATCGTGCAAATGCTCCCGCAGGAGTCTCCATTAAGACTGACGCTGCGGTTTCAGCCCCGGTTCCGGGCGCTTCACGCCTGAATGCTCAGCCCGTACTCGGCACTCGCATCCTGCAGCCACAGCCACCAGTAATCCGAGAAGCTGCGGCGGACCAGCAGCTCCCAGGTTTCTTCTCCGGTCCGGCGGATTACCAGTTGCGACTTGGCGAACACGGTGCCGACTGCCTTACCCACCGGGAAGTTGTCCGGGTGCACATCGTAGCTGGTGGACTTCATCAGTACCTGGCGCACCTTCGGCCCGCTCAGTTCAAGAATCGACTGCCCGCCGCTGACATTGACGATCGCGATGTGCTGCCCGCTCAGTTCGTCGCGTAGCTTCTGTTCTGCCGCAAACTCTTCGCCGCTCGGCACGATCAGCAGCCACTCGTCCGGGCCAAGCCACTGCAGCGAGCTCTCGCCGCTGATGACCAGCATCAGCGCGGCGGGCAATTCCATGCCCAGCGCCTTGTGGACGCCAGTGGCGAAGGCCGGATCATGGGCATTGCCACGAATCGTCAGATGCCCCAGCAGCTTTTTCTCGCGCAGGAAAACCCCCGGGTTGGCGCGCCCCTTGCCAATCAGGCTGTCGAGGTTTGCATGGAACAGCGGCGACTCGGCTTTGACGTCGATGGTCGGGCGCTGCTGGTAAACGTTGGCTGTGCTCATGATTCACCTGCTTGAATTCTGTGTGCTGCGGATGATCGGCTCATCGCGTGCTACTCGATGTTCTGCCGCTCGCCCTTCGGATCGAAGAACACCGAAGAAACGATCTCGGCTTCGATCACGCTGCCATCGGCCAGAGGCGCGAAGACCCGTTCGCCCATACGCGCCAGGCCGCCTTTGACCACGCCCATCGCGAACGAATAGCCCAGCGAGTTGTGCGCGTAACTGGAGGTCACGTGGCCGACCATGCTCATCGGAATCGTCTGTTTGGTGTCGAAGACCAGTTGCGCGCCTTCCGGCAGCCATTTGGCAGGGTCCACCGGCTTGAGGCCGACCAGTTGCTTGCGCTGTTCACGCACGCAGTCTTCGCGATTCATGCCGCGCCAGCCGATCCAGGAGAACGGCTTGGTACGGCCGACACACCAGCCCATGTTCAGGTCGTCGGGCGTCATCGAGCCGTCAGTGTCCTGACCGACGATGATGAAACCCTTCTCTGCGCGCAGCACGTGCATGGTCTCGGTGCCGTAAGGCGTCAGGTTGTACTGTTTGCCTGCCTCGGCGATCTTTTCCAGAACGCCCATGGCGTAGTCGGCCTGAATGTTGACCTCGTAGGACAGCTCGCCGGTAAACGAGATACGGAATACACGGGCCGGCACTCCGGCGACCAGACCTTCCTTCCAGGTCATGAACGGAAAGGCTTCACGGCCCAGATCGATATCGGTGACTTCGCTGAGCAGCTTGCGGCTGTTGGGGCCGGACAGCGTCAGGGTCGCCCAGTGATCGGTCACTGAGGTGAAGTACACTTTCAGGTCCGGCCATTCGGTCTGTTGGTAGATTTCCAGCCATTGCAGGACACGCGCTGCGCCGCCCGTGGTGGTGGTCATCAGGAAGTGGTTGTCAGCGAGACAGGCGGTTACCCCGTCATCGAAGACCATGCCGTCTTCCTTGCACATCAGGCCATAGCGCGCCTTGCCCACGTCCAGTTTGGTCCAGGCATTGGTGTAGATGCGGTTGAGAAACTCGCGTGCATCCGGGCCTTGAATATCGATCTTGCCCAGCGTCGATGCGTCCAGCAGGCCGACGCTGTCGCGCACCGCCTTGCATTCGCGAGCAACGGCGGCGGGCAGGTCTTCGCCGTTTTTCGGGAAGTACCACGGCCGTTTCCACTGGCCGACGTCCTCGAATTCAGCACCGTTTTTGACATGCCAGGCGTGCAGCGCAGTGAACCGCACGGGTTCGAAGATGTGTTTGCAATGACGCCCGGCTATCGCGCCGAAGGTCACCGGCGTGTAGTTGGGGCGGAACATGGTGGTGCCCATTTCCGGGATCGACACGTTCAGTGAGCGGGCGGCGATGGCCAGGCCGTTGACGTTGCCCAGCTTGCCCTGATCGGTGCCGAAACCCAGCGCGGTGTAGCGCTTGACGTGCTCGACCGACTCGAAACCCTCGCGCGTTGCCAGTTCAATGGCGGCGGCGGTGACGTCGTTCTGAAAATCAACGAACTGCTTGGGTGCCCGAGCGGTGCCTTTTTCATGGGGCACCTGAAACAACGCCAGCGTCGGCTCTTCAGCACGGCTGAGGGCTTTGGGCATCACGCCTTCGACCACCTTGAAGCCCGCTTCACTGGCAGCGCGCACGCCGCCTTCGAAGCCATCGGCAAGACTGTCAGCCAGGCTGTAGACGCCGTTGACGCCGCCTACGCAGATACGTTTCTGTGGTGCCTCGCCTGGTACGAAGCCGAGGATGTCCTCGCGCCAGACCGGCTTGCCGCCCAAGTGCGAGGCCAGGTGCACGATCGGGCTGTAACCGCCGGAGCTGGCAACCACGTCGCATTCAAGCCATTCGCCGGGGCTGGTCACGCTGTGCGTCTTGACGTCGATGGCGGCAACGCGGGCAGCCGTCACGCGCTTGCTGCCGCGGGCCTCGATGACCGCGCTGCCGGTCAGGATGCGAATGCCTTTGGCCCGCGCTTCTTCAACCAGCGGACCGCGTGGGTTATGCCGTGCATCGGCAATCGCTACCACGTGCAGGCTGGCGTCGAGCCAGTCCAGAGCGACGCGATAGGCATGATCGTTGTTGGTGGAAAGCACCAGTTTCTTGCCCGGTGCCACGCCATAACGGCGGACGTAAGTCGATACGGCACCGGCCAGCATGTTGCCGGGCACATCGTTGTTGCCATAGACCAGCGGACGCTCGTGAGTACCGGCGGCCAGCACTACGCGTTTGGCACGTACCCGGTGCATGCGCTGGCGGACCATGCCGATCGGCGCGCGATCACCCAGGTGGTCGGTGAGGCGCTCGTGGATGGTGAGGAAATTGTGATCGTGGTAACCATTGACCGTGGCACGCGGCAGCAGGGTGACGTTGCGCAGGCTTTTCAGCTCGGCGACGACCGTCGACACCCACTCGGCGGCCGGTTTGCCGTCCAGGCTTTCGCGGCTGTCGAGCAGGCTGCCGCCGAACTCTTCCTGTTCATCGGCAATGATCACGCGGGCACCGCTGCGACCTGCTGCCAGCGCGGCGGCCAGACCGGCCGGGCCTGCGCCGACGATCAACACGTCGCAGTGCTGGTTCATCGCGTCGTAGCTGTCCGGGTCGTTCTCGGTCGGCGAGCGCCCCAGGCCGGCAGCCTTGCGGATGTACTTCTCGTAAGTCATCCAGAACGATTGCGGGTACATGAAGGTTTTGTAGTAGAAACCCGGCGGCATCAGCTTGCCGCCGACCTTGCCCAGAATGCCCATCACGTCGGTGTTCACACTCGGCCAGCCGTTGGTGCTGGTTGCGACCAGTCCCGAGTACAGCGCCTGTTGCGTAGCGCGCACGTTGGGGATCTGCGTCGCTTCGGTCGCGCCGATCTGCAGCACCGCATTGGGCTCTTCCGAACCCGCTGCGAAGATGCCGCGCGGGCGGGAGTATTTGAAGCTGCGGCCGATGATATCGACACCGTTGGCGAGCAGGGCAGAGGCCAGCGAGTCACCTTCAAAGCCCTGGTAGGTCTGGCCGTTGAAGGTAAAGTTGAGCACCTTGCTGCGATTGATACGGCCGCCGTTGGGCAGGCGATGGGTCTGGCTCATACCTTGTCTCCCTGATCCGTGAACTGCGGTCTGGTACCGATCGGATAGGTCTCGAGAATCTCGTAGGTCACGGTGTTGCGCGTCATGTTGAAATACTGGCGGCAACCGGCAGCGTGTATCCACAGTTCGTGATGCAGGCCGCGCGGGTTATCGCGAAAGAACATGTAGTCGCCCCATTGCTCATCGGTACAGGCACCGGGGTCCAGCGGGCGCGGGATGTGCGCCTGACCGGACGGGTGGAATTCCTCTTCGGAGCGCAGTTCGCCACAGTGAGGACAGAAGATATGCAGCATGGTCGGGTTCTCCTGTTAGTGGGCTACGGCTGCAGCGCCGTGTTCGTCGATGAGTGCGCCGTTGTGGAAACGGTCGATGGAGAACGGTTTGGCCAGCGGATGCATCTCGCCTTTGGCCAGGCTGGCGGCAAACACGTTGCCCGAGCCCGGCGTGGCCTTGAAGCCGCCTGTGCCCCAGCCGCAGTTGAAGAACATGTTCGGCACCGGGGTCTTGGAAATGATCGGGCAGGCGTCCGGCGTGGTGTCGACGATGCCGCCCCACTGACGGTTCATGCGCACGCGGGACAGCACCGGGAACATCTCGACGATGGCCTGGATGGTGTGTTCGATCACCGGGTACGAGCCGCGCTGGCCGTAGCCGACCCAACTGTCGATACCGGCACCGATCACCAGGTCGCCCTTGTCGGACTGGCTGATGTAGCCGTGTACTGCATTGGACATGATGACGCTGTCGATAATCGGCTTGATCGGCTCGGAAACCAGTGCCTGCAACGGATGTGATTCGATGGGCAGACGGAAGCCTGCCAGCCTGGCCATGTGCCCGGAATTGCCGGCGGTGACCACACCGACACGTTTGGCACCGATGAAACCCTTGTTGGTTTCCACACCGATGCACACGCCGTTTTCCTTGCGAAAGCCGATGACTTCGGTCTGCTGAATCAGGTCAACGCCCAGCGCATCGGCCGCACGGGCGAAGCCCCAGGCCACCGCGTCGTGACGGGCGACGCCACCACGGCGCTGAACGGTTGCGCCGATGATCGGGTAACGGGTGTTTTTCGAGCAATCCAGGTACGGGATTTCCTCGGCGACCTGCTGGCCGTTGAGCAATTCGCCGTCCACGCCGTTAAGCCGGTTGGCGCTGACGCGGCGCTCGGAGTCACGCATGTCCTGCAGGGTGTGGCACAGGTTGTAGACGCCGCGCTGGGAGAACATGACGTTGTAGTTCAGGTCCTGGGACAGGCCTTCCCACAGTTTCATCGCGTGTTCATACAGGTGGGCCGACTCGTCCCACAGGTAGTTGGAGCGCACGATGGTGGTGTTGCGCGCAGTGTTGCCGCCGCCCAGCCAGCCTTTCTCGACCACGGCCACATTGGTGATGCCGTGCTCCTTGGCCAGATAATAGGCCGTGGCCAGGCCGTGCCCGCCGCCGCCGACGATGACCACGTCGTAGACCTTTTTCGGGGTCGGCGTGCGCCACATGCGCTGCCAGTTTTCATGGTGGCTGAGGGAATGCTTGAGAAGGCCGAAGCCTGAGTAATGCTGCATGTGAGGCTACTCCTGACTCAGCGATAAACCGGAAAATCGGCGCACAGGGCGGCGACCTGGCTGGCGACGTCGGCCTCGACATCGGCATCACCGAGGTTGTCGAGGATGTCGCAGATCCAGCCGGCCAGCTCGACGCACTGGGTCACCTTGAAGCCGCGGGTGGTAACGGCCGGTGTGCCGATGCGCAGGCCAGACGTCACGAACGGCGACTGCGGGTCGTTGGGCACCGAGTTCTTGTTGACGGTGATGTGCGCACGGCCCAGCGCGGCGTCGGCGTCCTTGCCGGTCAGGCCCTGACGGATCAGGCTGACCAGAAACAGATGGTTGTCGGTGCCGCCGGAGACCACGTCGAAGCCCCGTTCGATGAACACCTGCGCCATCGCTTGCGCGTTGTCGATGACCTGCTGTTGATAGGCCTTGAAGGCGGGCTCCATGGCTTCCTTGAAACACACGGCCTTGGCGGCGATGACGTGCATCAGCGGGCCGCCCTGACCACCGGGGAAGACGGCGGAATTGAATTTCTTCTCCAGCTCTTCGTTGGCCCTGGCCAGGATCAGACCGCCGCGTGGGCCGCGCAGGGTCTTGTGGGTCGTGGTGGTGACTACGTCTGCGTACGGCAGCGGATTAGGGTAAAGACCGGCGGCAACCAGACCGGCGACGTGCGCCATGTCGACGAACAGGTAGGCGCCCACCTTGTCGGCGATTGCGCGGAAGCGCGGGAAGTCCAGGGTCTTGGAGTAGGCCGAAAACCCGGCAATAATCATTTTCGGCTGGCATTCGACGGCAATGCGCTCGACTTCGTCGTAATCGATCAGCCCGGTCGCGGTGTCGATGCCGTACTGCACGGCGTTATAGAGTTTGCCCGAGAAGCTGACCTTGGCACCGTGAGTCAGATGACCGCCGTGCGCCAGGCTCATGCCCAACACGGTATCGCCGGCCTGAAGCAGCGCCAGATAGACCGCTGCGTTGGCCTGACTTCCGGAATGCGGCTGAACGTTGGCATAGTCGGCACCAAACAACTGTCTGGCGCGTTCGATGGCCAGTTGCTCGACCTTGTCGACGTGCTCGCAACCGCCGTAGTAACGCTTGCCGGGATAGCCCTCTGCGTACTTGTTGGTCAGGCCGCTGCCCTGCGCCTGCATCACGCGTTTGCTGGTGTAGTTCTCCGAGGCGATCAGCTCGATATGGTCTTCCTGACGCTGCTCCTCGGCGTTCATCGCCGACAACAGTGCATCGTCATAACCCTGGATCTGGTCTTGCTTGCTGAACATCGCGGATCTCCCAGCGGCGGCGCGGCGCCTGACTTGTCGTTCGGGCGGAACAGAGCCCTCTGAGAGCGATGGTAGGGCCGGACCGAAGACGCCAAATGCCTATGGACGCCACACAAAGGTGCGTTTACGACATGGCGGCTGAGGGAGCAGAAATAGCGGCAGGGGAGTTACCCGGGTGAAGGCTGTGGACGAAAAAAAGCCCGCTCCCGGCTGGATGAGTCCAGCGCGGTGGAGCGGGCTTGTCGGTTGCAGGCCTTGTCAGCCGTGGTTTTTGCCCAGCAACGCGTGATACAGCTCGGTATCACCCAGAATGCCGACCACTTTATTGCCGTCCTGCAGGACCAGTTTGTTGCCGGTCTGGTAGCGGATCTGCAGCGCGTCGCGCATGCCGATGTTGGAATGCACAAGCGTGGGGCGTCGATCCAGGGAGGCGACGTCCTGGCCGGGGGTCCAGTTCTGCAGATCGAGGGCCGAGGCACCTTGCCGTGCACCTTTGATCACGTTGCCTTCGGCCAGATCGAGCCATGAGTCGCCACTCGGGTCCAGGCACACCGAACCGTTGACGTGGGTGCACTCCTCGACGGTACGCATCAGGCTGCGACCGCACAGCACGTTCAGTGGGTTGGTATGTGCAACGAAGGTGCGCACGTATTCATCGGCCGGATTGAGAACGATCTGTTCCGGCACGCTGTATTGCACGATGCGGCCATCCTTCATGATGGCGATCCGGCTACCGAGCTTCAGTGCTTCGTCCAGATCGTGGCTGACGAACACAATGGTCTTGCTCAGCTTGCTTTGCAGGGCGAGCAGTTCGTCCTGCAAACCCTGGCGGATCAAGGGGTCGAGCGCCGAGAACGGTTCGTCCATCAGCAGGATGTCGGCGTCCATCGCCAGTGCCCGTGCCAGACCCACTCGTTGCTGCATGCCGCCAGACAATTCGTCGGGCTTCTTGTTGCGCCACTGGGTCAGGCCCACCAGCTCGAGCTTTTCATCCACCAGCTTGCGCCGTTCCTTTTCAGGGCGGCCCTGCATCTCCAGACCGAAGCTGATGTTCTCGCGCACGGTCAGCCAGGGCATCAGGGCGAATTTCTGGAAGACCATGGCAATGCGCTTGGTGCGCATCATTTTCAGTTCGGCCGCGCTGCAGTTGGCGATGTTGATCTGCGAGCCTTCATGCTCGACGAACAGTGAGCCACGGCTGACGGTGTTGAGACCGTTGATACAGCGCAACAGGCTGGATTTGCCAGAGCCCGACAGGCCCATCAGGACGCAGATTTCGCCCTTTTCGATATCCAGACTGGCGTTTTCGACGCCGACGATCTGTCCGGTTTTCTTGAGGATCTGGTCACGCGTGAGGCCTTCGTCGAGCAGTTTGAGGGCTTCACGCGGGTCCTTGGAGAAGATGACGTCTACCTTGTCGAATTTGATGATACTCATGCGTCGGACCCTACCTTGGCTTCGGGTTGTTTGCAGATGCGGTCGAGCATGATGGCCAGCAATACGATTGCCAGACCGGCTTCGAAACCGAGCGCGATGTCGGCCGTGTTCAGCGCGTTGACCACTGGTTTGCCGAGGCCGTCGGCGCCGACCAGGGCGGCGATGACCACCATCGACAACGACAGCATGATGCACTGGGTAATGCCGGCTGCAATGCTGGGCATCGCGTAGGGCAGTTCAATGCGTGTCAGCAACTGGCGGCGTGACGAACCGAAGGCCTTGCCGGCATCCAGCAACTCCTGAGGCACATCGCGGATACCCAGGTAGGTCAGGCGAATCGGCGCGGCAATGGCGAAAACCACCGTCGAGATCAGGCCGGGTACCACGCCCAGACCGAACAGCGTGAGCGTCGGAATCAGATAGACGAAGGTGGGCACGGTCTGCATCAGGTCGAGTAACGGCCGGATGATGGTGTAGAACAGCGGCTTGTGCGCGGCAATGATGCCCAGCGGCACGCCGATGACGACACAGACCAGCGTGGCGAAGAGCACCTGCGCCAGGGTTTCCATGGTCTCCTGCCAATAGTGCAGGTTGAGGATCAGTAGAAACGAAAGGATGACGAAAACCGTCAGGCCCCACTTGCGCTGGATGAAGTGCGCGAGGGCGGCGATAAGGCCGATCAGTACGAATGGATTGAACCAGGTCAGCGCGAAAGTGAACCCGTGGATCATCATTTCCAGTGTCGAGGCTATCGCGTCGAAGTAATCGGCGCCGTTGGCCGTCAACCAATCGACAAATGCGGCGATGTACTCGCCCAGAGGGATTTTATGGTCAGTCAGCATGATTTCGGGTGTCCGCTTGCGGAAGGTGAAGAGGGCAGCAGGCGGGTCAGTCCCGCCTGCTGTCGGCTTACTGGGTCAACTTGGCTTTGGCTGCCTCCAGGCCTGGCTTGCCATCGACGGTGTTTACGCCTGCGAGCCAGGTGTCGAGTACTTGAGGGTTTTTCTTGATCCACGCCTTGGCGGCGGCATCAGGCTTCATCTTGTCGTCCAGCACGTTGCCCATCAGGGTGCTTTCCATGTTCAGCGTGAAGGACAGGTTCTTGAGCAACTGACCTACGTTGCTGCACTCCTGACTGTAGCCTTTGCGGGTGTTGGTGTAGATGGTCGCCTGGCCGTAGTTGGGGCCGAAGAAGTCATCGCCGCCAGTCAGATATTTCATCTTGAAGCGGGTGTTCATCGGATGCGGTTCCCAACCGAGGAACACCACATCGTTTTTGCGTTTCACGGCGCGGTCGACCTGCGAAAGCATTGCGGCTTCGCTGGATTCAACGACCTTGAAGCCTGCGTCCTTGAGGCCGAAGGCGTTCTTGTCGATCATGCTCTGGATCAGGCGATTACCGTCGTTGCCAGGCTCGATGCCGTAGATCTTGCCGCCCAGTTCCTTCTTGAATTTGGCGATGTCGGCGAAGTCATGCAGGCCTTTGTCGTAAAGCGCTTCCGGGACCGCCAGGGTGTACTTGGCGTTCTCCAGGTTGGCACGCACGGTTTCGACGGTCCCGGCTTCGCGATAGGGCTTGATGTCGTTTTCCATGGTCGGCATCCAGTTGCCGAGGAACACGTCCATGTTCTTGCCGTCGGCCAGCGACTTGTAGGTCACCGGTACGGAAATCATGGTGGTTTTGGTCTTGTAACCCAGTGACTCGAGTACGGCGCTGGTTACCGCAGTAGTGACGGTAATGTCAGTCCAGCCGACATCGGAGAAGTTGACCGTATGACAGGCCTCTGGCTCGGCTGCCTGGGCTAGCACCGGCATACAGAGCGTAGCGGCCAACAGCAACGATTTGGAACCTTTCATGGGGTGGACTCCTGTGAGTTTCTTCTGGTCATCAGCAGGTGAACGCTGACGCGGCTTATGGGTTGGCGAGGCTTTTCGCGAAGCTCCATCACTGCGCCGGGCGATCGAGTCGGAACCGATCATGTAACAGGGAAAATCAAACGCCTACAGGGGGCGTCGTATCCAGTGCAGGAGGCGTCGTATCCAGTGCGCGCAAGGTCGCTTACAGATTCGTTGCATCGTACGCACGCCCGGTTGCAGTGTCGGAACTGCGAAAAAACGGCCAGTACGTTACACGGTTGCTGCGCAGGTCGGCAGCGGTCGGTTGGCAGGTCGGTGCCTGCGCGAACGCGGTGCTTTGGAGGGGAGTAACGCCGACAAGTTCATTATCGGGGCGGATCCGCCAGTGGTCATGCCAGGTCGCGTGCCCTTTTTTTGCGGCTGCGCGCTTTTCGATCACGCGCCCTGCAGGCCGCCACTTTTTAGCGCGAACGCCTGCCCTCGGCACGGCTGCCTCGGGATGTGCCTTGAGTAGCACTCGGCGTGTGAACGCCCCTCGATCGTTTCCCTGAAGTGCTACCGAACTGCTCATCGAACTCCGCGTGCGGCGGCCTCGCCGTCGCAAACAGGTATGAGGGTCGCAGCCGGGTAGACGCTTCGCGACGTCGTTTTCAGGTGTTCTTGAATGAGCGATCAAATTCCGGCATGGGATTTGCGATGTCATTACCAAGCCCTGCAATAACGAGGGCTACAAGAAGAGCCTGTCCTGGGGCCAACCATTGCCATATGAGAGGAGATAGTGTGATGACATCGTTCAATCAAGGGACTCAACCCCAGAACCGCGCGCCTCAGTCCATCGGCTTTCTGCTGCTGGATAACTTCACCCTGATCTCCCTCGCATCGGCGGTAGAACCCCTTCGCATGGCCAATCAGTTATCGGGCCGCGAGCTGTATCGCTGGACCACGCTGAGTGTCGACGGCGGCCAGGTCTGGGCCAGCGATGGTCTGCAGATCACGCCGGATGCGGCGATGCACAAGGCTCCTTTGCTCGACACGGTCATCGTCTGCGGCGGTGTCGGTATTCAGCGCTCCGTCACGCGTGAACACGTCAGCTGGCTACAGGGCCAGGCGCGTCAGTCGCGTCGTCTGGGCGCCGTGTGCACCGGCAGTTGGGCGCTGGCGTGTGCGGGTTTGCTGGATGGTTTCGAGTGCAGCGTGCATTGGGAATGTCTGGCCTCGATGCAGGAAGCCTTTCCACGGGTGTCGATGAGCACCCGGCTGTTTACGCTGGACCGCAACCGTTTCACCAGTTCGGGTGGCACCGCACCTTTGGATATGATGCTGCACCTGATCAGTCGTGATCATGGGCGCGAGTTGTCGGCAGCCATTTCCGAAATGTTCGTCTACGAGCGCATTCGCAACGAACAGGACCACCAGCGCGTGCCGCTCAAGCATATGCTCGGTACCAATCAGCCGAAGCTGCAGGAAATCGTGGCGCTGATGGAAGCCAATCTTGAAGAGCCGATCGACCTTGACGAGCTGGCTGTGTATGTCGCCGTTTCGCGCAGGCAGCTGGAGCGGCTGTTCCAGAAATACCTGCACTGTTCGCCTTCGCGCTACTACCTGAAACTGCGCCTGATTCGCGCCCGGCAACTGCTCAAACAGACACCGATGTCGATCATCGAAGTGGCGTCAGTGTGCGGCTTCGTGTCCACACCACACTTCTCCAAATGCTACCGCGAATACTTCGGCATCCCGCCACGTGACGAGCGCGTAGGGTCCAACACCGCACAGCAGGTCGCGATGATGCCGATCCCGCAGGCCCTGGTACTCGCCCCGCTGTCCGGGCCGATGTCGGCCCTGAGTCAGGCGCGTAATGAGTCGACGTTTGCGAGTGTGAGGCTGTAACAAAACGTCCGGTTTGCAAATGCTCACGACGAGAAAGCATCTCTCGCAGGCTGTAAAACATTCGCTCTGCTCATCGCCCTACAGACGCTAAGGTTCAACGTTGAACCGGTTCTGGAGGGCGATGGAATGCCTCATTGCGCAACGACACGACACCTGCGCAAAGGCAGATACTCGGCAGTTGGTCAGATTTACATGGTCACTTCAGTAACGAAGGGCCGTGTACCTGTGTTCGCCGAAATGCAGCTGGGACGGCTGCTCGTACGAGAAATGAAGCGTTGCGAAGAGCAGGGGCTGGTCAAGTCTATGGCATGGGTAGTCATGCCTGACCATCTCCACTGGCTTTTTGAACTCAAGGCCGGTGATTTGCCCAGCTTGATGAAACAATTAAAGGCCCGAAGCTCGATTGCAGTTGGAAAACTGTGTGTCCGTCCTCACGCTTTGTGGCAATCCGGGTACCACGACAGAGCAATCCGCGACGAAGAGGATATTGCGCCGATAGCCCGTTATATCGTGGCCAATCCTTTACGTGCGGGCTTGGTTAAAAAGCTTGGGGATTACCCGCTGTGGGATGCTATCTGGGTTTGAGGCACGGGCATTTTTCGCGAACAAGTTCGCTCCTACGGCCTGCGGCCAGAAGCTGAGGGATC
>NZ_JARVSW010000054.1:0-25581 GCF_030208985.1 Pseudomonas sp. MEJ108 | reverse complement strand
ATACAGGGCTCAGGCGGCGAGCTAAAACTGTCCAACTTTCGGGGGGCAGTCCACTGGAGCGTGAGGAACGATAGTCGTCAGGAAGATCGCGGAACGGGTAGCGCGCGAGGTGTCCGGGCAAACACCATCGTACCCATGCTCCGCGTGGGTATGCCGTTCTGGACGCTCCGCGTCCTGGCCTGAACATGCGGCGCGGCGCAGATGTGTGACGCGGTGCGTCACCCAAGGCATTCCCACGCCGGAGCGTGAGGAACGATAGTCGTCAGGAAGATCGCGGAACGGGTAGCGCGCGAGGTGTCCGGGCAAACACCATCGTACCCATGCTCCGCGTGGGTATGCCGTTCTGGACGCTCCGCGTCCTCTCCTGAACATGCGCCGAGGCGCAGATGTGTGACGCGGAGCGTCACGAAGGGCATTCCCACGCTGGAGCGTGAGGAACGATAATCGTCAGGGAGATCGCGGCAAGGGTAGCGCGCGAGGTGTCCGGGCGGACGCTATCGTACCCATGCTCCGCGTGGGTATGCCGTTCTGGACGCTCCGCGTCCTCTCCTGAACATGCGGCGCGGCGCAGATGTGTGACGCGGAGCGTCACGAAGGGCATTCCTATGCGGGAGCGTGAGGAACGATAGCCGTCAGGAAGATCGCGGAACGGGTAGCGCGTGAGGTGTCCGGGCAAACACCATCGCACCCATGCTCCGCGTGGGTATGCCGTTCTGGACGCTCCGCGTCCTGGCCTGAACATGCGGCGCGGCGCAGATGTGTGACGCGGTGCGTCACCCAAGGTATCCCCACGCCGGAGCGTGAGGAACGATAGTCGTCAGGAAGATCGCGGAACGGGTAGCGCGCGAGGTGTCCGGGCAAACACTATCGTGCCCATGCTCCGCGTGGGTATGCCGTTCTGGACGCTCCGCGTCCTGGCCTGAACACGAGGTGAGGCGCAGAGCGTGAGGAACGATAGTCGTAACCGCCCCCCACCCCTCGATCAACGCACCAGGTGCAGGAACTGCATATGCCGTTCGTACTGATCGAGCACGTCGTTGATGACTTGTTCCTTGGTGTAACCCACCAGGTCGTAGTCCTGACTGCCCTCGCTCAAGTGAACCTCGGCGCGGTAGTAGCGGCGGTTGTTCAATTGCTTGGAGCCCATGCCGCCACGGGCGAACGACGGGGTGAAGAAGCCTTTCATCTGCACCTGGTAGATGAACGGACGCTCTTCGCCGTGACCGATTTCCAGGGTCACCGAGTCGTTGGACGGATCGGGGACGTTGACCACGTTCAAGCCCTTCTCGACGAACACCGCTGTCACTTCTTCAATCGCCGGACGCACGGTCTGATCAAGGAAGCGGTACACCTCGTCTCGCGACGGGTAATGCACCGCCTGGCTCAGACGCTGGCGCCAACCGCCGCGTCGTGAACCGGATACCGGCGCCAGCGAGTACAACTGCGCGATCTTGCGCTGCGACTCCATGACGAACGCCTTGTGCAGGCCCCACATCATCAGCAGCAGAATCAGCGAGAACGGCAACGACGTCAGCACTACAGCCGATTTCAGTGCATCGATGCTGCCCGAGAACAACAGGCCACTGGTGATCAGCGCCGTGGCCACACCCCAGAACACCCGCAGCCATTTCGGACCGTCTTCGTCAGGGTTGCCGCCTTTGGCTGACAGTGTCGACAGCACCACCGTGCCCGAGTCGGCCGAGGTGACGAAGAACACGAAGCTGATGAACACCGTGACGGCAATCACCGTCTTGCTCCACGGATAGGTTTCCAGCAGCAGGTACAGGGTCATCGACGGATCATCGATAGCCGATTGGCCCAGCGCAGTCATGCCATGGTTGAGCACTTGATCGATCGCGCTGTTACCGAAGATCGACATCCACGCCAGGGTGAAGCCCAGCGGGATCAGCAAGACACCGAAGACAAACTCACGGATGGTCCGGCCACGGGAAATACGCGCAATGAACAGGCCCACAAACGGCGCCCAGGCAATCCACCAGGCCCAATAGAACACCGTCCAGCCGCCCAGCCAGTCACTCGGCTCGTTATAGGCATACACGTCGAAACTCTTGCTCGGCAGTGCGCCCAGGTAGTCACCGATGTTCTGCACCAGCGTGTTGAGCAAGTGCTGAGTCGGGCCGGCAAACAGCACGAACAGCAGCAGCGCGCAGGCCAGCAACATATTGATGTCGGACATGACGCGCACGCCCTTGTCGACACCGGCGATCGCCACCAGAATCGCCGCGCCCATCATCAGGGTAATCAGACCGACCTGAATCCAGTGGGTGTGCGCCACGCCGAACAGGTAATCCAGACCGGAGTTGAGGTGCAGCACCCCGAAGCCCATGTCTGCGCCGAGACCGAAGATGGTCGCAATGATGCCGAAGCCATCGACGGCATAACCGATAGGACCATTGATGCGTTTACCAATCAGCGGATACAGCGCCGAACGCAGGGCCAGCGGCAGGTTGTGGCGATAAGCGAAATAGGCCAGCGCCATACCGACGAAGGCAAACACGCCCCAGCCATGCAGGCCCCAGTGCAGAAACAGCAACTGCATGCCCTGGCGCGCAGCTTCTGCGGTGCCACCCTCGCCCTGCGGCGGCTGCAGCAGGTGCGTCAGGGGCTCTGAAACGCAGAAAAAGAACAGCGTGATGCTGATGCCGGCGGCAAACAGCATCCCGGCCCATGACAGGTAACTGAACTCGGGTTCGTCGTGGTCGGCACCGAGCTTGATCTTGCCGAAGCCCGACAAGGCGGTGACCACCACGAAGACCAGGTACAGGGTCATGACCATCATGTAGTACCAGCCGACCGTGTTGGCCGCCCAGTTTTGAGCCGCCAGCAGCCATTCGCCGCTGGCTTGCGGGAACGCGATCACGACGATGCCGAAAATCAGAATAAAACTCGCAGCGAAATAGAACACTGGAGCATTCATGCGAACCATGCCGCTTGAAGAGGAACTCGCAGAACTCATCGGTTGAGTGCCTCCGGACTGATAAAACCAACTGCAAAAAGCGGATACGGCAAGGGTAAGCCTCCTGTTGTGAGCGGGCAGCGAACCACCGGTTTAACTTGAACAAGCGTTCAATTTAAACATGAAAACCCCCGCGAGACCTAATCGCGGGCCGGTGAATGCAGGCTCAGGCGTGGGTATGACGCATGCTTGAGCGGGTTCGTTCCCACGCCAAAGAGGCCATTTGCAGCCTGTCAAATGCGCGCTCTGTGAACGCTCATGGCGCTTCAATCCCGGCCCGAACGCTGCACACATCGTCACCGCACCAACCTGTTACCGACTGCCCCAAAACTGCGCAAAAAGTCATTCAGGTAACAGCACCGCGCTCTTCTCGGAAAAATGCTTTCGTGCTGACCAAAACCGCAAGACCCCGTAAATAAAGCCCTTCAGGCCAATTCGATGAGCAAAAAACAGCAAAGGCGCAAAGTTGGTCTTTTGATTGCATATGCTTGTATGTACAAGTAGAGACAGGCTAAACATTCCGCCTTCTACCCAACTGAATCGGCCTGCTTCGCCAGGCTTTGCTCGCCCTTCATCGGGCTGGTTCGAATTGATCGCCGAGGATTTTTTTGTGACCGAGAATAATCAAGACCTGAAGCAGGACTGGACCCGCCATCGCGAAGGCGTCGTGCGGGCTGCACGCGGTACTCAATTGACTGCCAAGAGCTGGCTGACCGAAGCGCCGCTACGCATGTTGATGAACAATCTCGACCCGGAAGTCGCCGAAAACCCCAATGAGCTGGTGGTTTACGGCGGCATCGGCCGCGCCGCGCGCAACTGGGAGTGCTACGACAAGATCGTCGAGAGCCTCACTCAGCTCAACGATGATGAAACCCTGCTGGTACAGTCCGGCAAGCCGGTCGGCGTGTTCAAGACCCACAGCAACGCCCCTCGCGTATTGATCGCCAACTCCAACCTGGTACCGCACTGGGCCAGTTGGGAGCACTTCAACGAACTGGATGCCAAGGGCCTGGCCATGTATGGCCAAATGACCGCCGGCAGCTGGATCTACATCGGCAGCCAGGGCATCGTGCAAGGCACTTACGAAACCTTCGTCGAAGCCGGTCGCCAGCACTATGACGGCAACCTCAAGGGCCGCTGGGTGCTCACCGCAGGTCTGGGCGGCATGGGTGGCGCGCAGCCGCTGGCCGCGACATTGGCCGGGGCCTGCTCGCTGAACATAGAATGCCAGCAGAGCCGCATCGATTTCCGCATCAAGACCCGCTACGTTGACGAACAGGCCGCAGATCTCGATGACGCACTGGCGCGTATCGCCAAATACACGGCCGAAGGCAAAGCCATCTCCATCGCGCTGTGTGGCAACGCGGCGGAAATTCTGCCGGAAATGGTCCGTCGCGGTGTGCGCCCGGACATGGTCACCGACCAGACCAGCGCCCACGATCCGCTCAATGGTTACCTGCCCAAAGGCTGGACCTGGGACGAGTACCGTGCCCGTTCGGTGAGCGAACCGGCCAGTGTGGTCAAGGCCGCCAAGCAGTCGATGGCCGAGCACGTCGAAGCGATGCTCGCCTTCCAGCAAGCTGGCATTCCGACCTTCGACTACGGCAACAATATTCGTCAGATGGCCAAGGAAGTCGGCGTCACCAATGCCTTCGATTTTCCAGGCTTCGTCCCCGCCTACATCCGTCCGCTGTTCTGCCGTGGCATCGGGCCGTTCCGCTGGGCCGCGCTGTCGGGTGACCCGCAGGACATCTACAAGACCGACGCCAAAGTCAAAGAGCTGATCCCGGACGACGAGCACCTGCACAATTGGCTGGACATGGCCCGCGAGCGCATCAGCTTCCAGGGCCTGCCAGCGCGTATCTGCTGGGTCGGCCTGGGTCAACGCGCCAGACTGGGTCTGGCCTTCAACGAAATGGTCCGCAGTGGCGAGTTGTCGGCACCGGTGGTGATCGGTCGCGACCACCTGGACTCCGGCTCGGTCGCCAGCCCCAACCGCGAAACCGAATCCATGCGTGACGGCTCCGACGCTGTTTCCGACTGGCCGCTGCTCAATGCTTTGCTCAACACCGCCAGCGGTGCGACCTGGGTCTCGCTGCACCATGGTGGCGGCGTCGGCATGGGCTTCTCGCAGCATTCCGGGATGGTAATCGTCTGCGACGGCACGGACGAAGCCGCCGAGCGTATTGCCCGCGTGCTGCATAACGACCCGGCCACCGGGGTGATGCGCCATGCCGATGCCGGTTACGACATCGCTATCGACTGTGCCAGAGAGCAGGGCTTGAACCTGCCAATGATCGGACGTTGACAACGTTGTCGGCCATCAGGCCGGCACACGTCGGGGACGGGCATGAGCATGCCCACGGGCCGGATGCCTACTTGAAGCTGCCGTCATCCATTTAAGGCTTAGGAGCATCGACAATGAATATGAAAAAGGCCCTGTTGACCACATTGGTATCCGCTGGCCTGCTCGCCAGCGCAGGCGCAAGTCAGGCTGCCGGCTGGTGCGAATCAGGCAAGCCGGTGAAATTCGCCGGTCTTAACTGGGAAAGCGCGATGCTGCTGACCGATGTACTGCAGGTCATTCTGGACAAGGGTTACGGCTGCACCGTTGACGCCTTGCCCGGCAATTCCATCGCCATGGAAAATGCCCTGGGCACCAACGATATCCAGATCTTTGCCGAAGAATGGGTAGGTCGCAGCGAGGTCTGGAACAAGGCCGCCGCTGCCGGCAAGGTGGTCGGTGTCGGCGCACCGATCGTCGGCGCTGTGGAAGGCTGGTACGTGCCACGCTACGTGATCGAAGGCGATGCCAAACGCAAGCTGGAAGCCAAGGCACCCAACCTGAAATCCATCAGCGATCTGGCCCAGTATTCAGCCGTGTTCAAGGATCAGGAAGAGCCTGGCAAGGGCCGCTTCTACAACTGTCCGGCCGGCTGGACCTGTGAGCTGGAAAACAGCGAAATGCTCAAGAGCTACGGCCTGGAAAGCAAATACACCAACTTCCGCCCGGGCACCGGCCCCGCGCTGGATGCGGCGATTCTCTCCAGTTACAAACGTGGCGAGCCGATCCTGACCTACTATTGGTCACCCACGCCGCTCATGGGTCAGGTAGACCTGGTGCGTCTGGAGGAGAAAGCCGGGGTCAACAAGACGATCGATATCAAGGTCGGCGTGTCCAAAGTGTTCCACGATGAGGCCCCTGAACTGGTCGCCATCCTGGAAAAGGTCAACCTGCCGATCGACCTGCTCAACCAGAACCTGGGGCGCATGGCCAAGGAACGCATCGAATCGCCGAAGCTGGCGAAGATTTTCCTGAAAGAGCACCCCGAAGTCTGGCACAAATGGGTCAGCGAAGACGCCGCGAAGAAGGTGGACGCTTCGTTGTAAACGACCGGGCTGTCGGACTGAACGGTTCGACAGCCCTGTCGTTGACCCGACACACCTCATTTGAGAGCCGCTTATGTTTCCTGAAAGCTTCACTTTCTCGATCGCCAACTGGGTCAACGATGGCGTCGACTCACTGGTCACGCAGTACGGCGATGTGTTCCGGCACATCTCCGACACCCTGCTATGGGCCATCGTCAACCTCGAAGGCCTGCTGCGCATGGCGCCGTGGTGGCTGATGCTGATGATCGTCGGCGGCATTGCCTGGCACGCGACACGCAAGATCGTCACGACGCTGGTCATCGTCGGCCTGCTGTTTCTGGTCGGTGCGGTCGGGTTGTGGGACAAGCTGATGCAGACCCTGGCGCTGATGCTGGTCGCCACGATCATCGCGGTGCTGATCGGCATTCCGCTGGGCATTCTTTCGGCACGCAGCAATCGTCTGCGCTCGGTGCTGATGCCGCTGCTCGACATCATGCAGACCATGCCCAGCTTCGTTTACCTGATCCCGGTGCTGATGCTGTTCGGTCTGGGCAAGGTTCCGGCGATCTTCGCCACGGTGATTTACGCCGCGCCGCCGCTGATTCGTCTGACCGATCTGGGCATTCGTCAGGTGGACGGTGAAGTGATGGAAGCCATCAACGCGTTCGGCGCCAACCGCTGGCAGCAACTGTTCGGTGTGCAACTGCCGCTGGCGATGCCGAGCATCATGGCCGGGATCAACCAGACCACCATGATGGCGCTGTCGATGGTGGTGATTGCCTCGATGATCGGCGCACGCGGGCTTGGCGAAGACGTGCTGGTGGGCATTCAGACCCTCAACGTCGGGCGCGGGCTGGAAGCGGGCCTGGCCATTGTCATTCTGGCGGTCGTCATCGACCGTATCACGCAGGCCTATGGCCGCCCACGGCATGAGGCGCACAAATGAGCAGCGTGGAACCGAACAAAATCGTCGTCAAAAACGTGTTCAAGATCTTCGGCAACCGCTCCAAGGAAGCACTGCAGTTGATCCAGCAAAACCACAGCAAGGACCAGGTGCTGGCCCAGACCGGCTGTGTAGTCGGGGTCAACGACCTGTCGCTGTCGATCGGCAGCGGCGAAATCTTCGTCATCATGGGCCTGTCCGGCTCGGGAAAATCAACGCTGGTGCGCCACTTCAACCGGCTGATCGACCCTACCAGCGGCGAGATTCTGGTCGATGGCGAAGACATCCTGCGTTACGACATGGAGGCCTTGCGCCAATTCCGCCGGCACAAGATCAGCATGGTGTTCCAGAGCTTCGGCCTGCTGCCGCACAAGACCGTGCTGGCCAACGTGGCCTACGGCCTGACCGTGCGTGGCGAGAGCAAGGCGCTGTGTCAGGAACGCGCGCAGCACTGGATCACCACCGTAGGCCTCAAGGGCTACGAAAACAAATACCCGCACCAGCTTTCCGGCGGCATGCGTCAGCGTGTAGGTCTGGCCCGCGCACTGGCGGCCGACACCGACATCATTCTGATGGACGAAGCATTCAGCGCCCTCGACCCGCTGATCCGCGCCGAGATGCAGGACCAGTTGCTGGAGCTGCAAGCCAGTCTGCACAAGACCATCGTGTTCATTACCCACGACCTGGACGAGGCCGTGCGCATCGGCAATCGCATCGCGATCCTCAAGGACGGGCGATTGATTCAGGTCGGTACGCCGAAAGAAATCCTTCATTCGCCCGCCGACGATTACGTGGATCGTTTCGTTCAGCGCCGCGTAGCCACCCTTTAAGGACCGTTGCAGATGTCGCGAGCAGAACAGATCGTCATCGGTGAAGCACCTGCGGGCTGGCAGGACGTGGTCGCCGTGGCTCGACATGGCGCAAGACTGGTCCTGTCGGACGCCGCTTGGGCACGGATCGACAACGCTCAGGCCATCGTGCAGCGCATCGTCGTCAGCGGCGAGCGCGCCTATGGCGTGAACACCGGGCTCGGCGCGTTGTGCAATGTGTCACTGCAAGGCGAACAGCTCAGTCGCCTGTCGCGCAATACCCTGCTCAGCCATGCCTGCGGCGTCGGTACGCCACTGGCCGACGAGCAGACCCGCGCAATCATCTGCGCCGCGATTCTCAACTACAGCCAGGGCAAGTCCGGCATTCACCGGCAAGTGGTCGAAGCGCTACTGGCCCTGCTCAACCGCGGCATCACGCCGCAAGTACCGGCGCAGGGCTCGGTGGGTTATCTGACGCACATGGCGCACGTCGGTATCGCGTTACTGGGCATCGGTCAGGTCAGCTATCGCGGGCAGATCGTCCCGGCTGAGCAGGCCTTGAACGAAGAGGGTCTGGTTCCGGTCATCCTCGGAGCCAAGGACGGTTTGTGTCTGGTCAACGGCACACCGTGCATGACCGGCCTGAGCTGTCTGGCCATCGCTGATGCCGAGCGCCTGAGCCAATGGGCCGACGTGATCGGCGCGATGAGCTTCGAAGCCCTGCGCGGCCAGCTGGACGCATTCGATGCAAGCATTCTCGCCCTCAAGCCGCATCCGGGCATGCAGCAGGTGGGCAAGAACCTGCGCATGTTGTTGGCAGGCAGCGACGTGCTCGCCAGCAGTGAAGGCATTCGTACTCAGGATGCGCTGAGTATCCGTTCGATTCCCCAGGTGCATGGTGCCACCCGCGACCAGTTGGCTCACGCCACTCGCCAGGTCGAGATCGAGCTCAATTCAGTCACCGATAACCCGCTGCTGCTCGGCACGCCCGAGGCTTTCCGCGTGGTGTCTCAGGCCAATCCACACGGCCAGTCGGTGGCCATGGCGGCAGACCTGCTGTGCATGGCGATGGCAGAGCTGGGCTCGATCGCCGAACGACGCCTCGACCGCCTGATCAACCCGATGGTCAGCGGCCTGCCGGCGTTTCTGGTCACCCAGCCGGGCGTCAACTCGGGAATGATGATCGTCCAGTACGTCGCCGCTTCGCTGTGCGCGGAAAACCGCCAGATGGCGCAACCGGCCGTGGTCGACAACTACGTGACCTCCGGTCTGCAGGAGGATCACCTGAGCCTGGGCACCAGCGCCGCGCTCAAGCTGCACAAGGTGCTGGGCAATACCACGCAGATTCTGGCCATCGAGTATCTGCTCGCGGCCCAGGCGTTCGAATTTCTCAAGACACAGGGTTTTGGCGTGGGCACCGGTGCCGCGTGGCGACTGCTGCGCGAGCGCATTCCGGCCTACGACGAAGACCGCTGGCTGGCCCCGGACATCGCCAGCAGCGCGGCCCTGCTCAAAGACGAAACGTCGCTGGAAAGGGTTTTCCAGCACTGCCGTGACAACGCGGCAGGCCTATAAAAGCAGCGTACGGCCACACGCCGTCGCTGACATCCATCAAGGAGTAGCAGCATCGTGACCACCTTATCTGCCAAGACGCTGAACCTGATCCCCGGCCAACTGACCCTGGCACAACTGCGCGGCATTTATCTGCAGCCGGTCAGCCTGACGCTGGACAGCAGCGCGAACCAGCAGATCGACGACAGCGTCGCCTGTGTCGAGCGCATTCTGGCCGAGAACCGCACCGCCTACGGCATCAACACCGGCTTCGGCCTGCTCGCTTCGACGCGGATTGCCAGCGAAGACCTGGAAAACCTGCAGCGTTCGCTGGTGCTGTCGCATGCGGCCGGTGTCGGTCAGCCGATCAGCGATGAGCTGGTGCGACTGATCATGGTGCTCAAGGTCAACAGCCTGAGCCGCGGTTTCTCGGGCATTCGGCGCGTGGTCATCGACGCCCTGATTGCGCTGATCAATGCCGAGGTCTACCCGCATATTCCGCTCAAGGGCTCGGTCGGTGCTTCCGGTGACCTGGCGCCGCTGGCGCACATGTCGCTGGTGCTGCTGGGCGAAGGTAAGGCGCGCTACAAGGGCGAATGGCTGAACGCTGTCGATGCACTTGCCGTTGCTGGCCTGAAACCGCTGACCCTCGCCGCCAAGGAAGGGCTGGCGCTGCTCAACGGCACGCAAGTGTCTAGCGCCTACGCATTGCGCGGCCTGTTCGAAGGCGAAGACCTGTTCGCTGCGGCTCTGACTTGCGGCTCTCTGACCGTTGAGGCGGTACTCGGTTCGCGCTCGCCCTTCGACGCGCGCATTCATGCCGCACGCGGGCAGCGCGGGCAGATCGACGCGGCGGCCTGCTACCGTGACCTGTTGGGCGAAAGCAGCGGCGTGTCCGAGTCGCACCGCAACTGCGACAAGGTTCAGGACCCCTACTCGTTGCGCTGCCAGCCACAGGTCATGGGCGCATGCCTGACCCAGCTGCGTCAGGCCGCCGAGGTGCTGGAAATCGAAGCCAACGCGGTGTCCGACAACCCGCTGGTGTTCGCCGCCGAGAACGACGTCATATCCGGTGGCAATTTTCACGCCGAGCCGGTCGCCATGGCGGCGGACAACCTCGCGCTGGCCATCGCCGAGATCGGCTCGCTCAGCGAACGACGCATTTCGCTGATGATGGACAAGCACATGTCGCAGTTGCCGCCCTTCCTGGTGGCCAACGGCGGCGTCAATTCCGGGTTCATGATCGCGCAGGTGACCGCCGCCGCACTGGCCAGTGAAAACAAGGCATTGGCCCATCCACACAGTGTCGACAGCCTGCCAACCTCGGCCAATCAGGAAGACCATGTGTCGATGGCCCCGGCCGCCGGCAAGCGCTTATGGGAAATGGCAGAAAACGTTCGCGGGATTCTTGCCGTAGAATGGTTGGCTGCCTGCCAGGGTCTGGACTTGCGTGAAGGTCTGAAAACCTCTCCGAAGCTGGAGCAAGCCCGCAGCCTGTTGCGCAGCAAGGTCCCGTTCTATGAAAAGGACCGCTTTTTTGCACCGGACATCGAAGCTGCCAGTCAGCTGCTGTCCTCCACTTGCCTGAACCCGCTGGTTCCTGCACGTCTGCTACCGAGTCTGTGATGCACCGCGAGCCTGGCAGGGCTCGCTTTGGTCATCGCTGCGGGAGGCCGGATGCAGGCGTTCTCGCGGCTTTTGCCATACCTGTAATGAAATGGACCTGAAATGACGTCACAAGATGGTTTGAAACGCGGGTTATCCGCCCGCCACATCCGCTTCATGGCCCTGGGCTCTGCCATCGGTACAGGGTTGTTCTACGGCTCGGCCTCGGCGATTCAACAGGCCGGGCCTGCCGTACTGCTGGCTTACCTGATCGGCGGCGCGGCGGTGTACATGGTGATGCGCGCGCTCGGCGAAATGGCGGTCCACGACCCGGTGTCCGGTTCGTTCAGCCATTACGCCACGCGCTACATGGGCCCGCTGGCCGGCTTCGTGCTCGGCTGGACCTATGCGTTCGAGATGATCATCGTCTGCCTCGCCGACGTGACCGCATTCGGCATCTACATGGGCTTCTGGTTTCCGGAAGTGCCGCGCTGGATCTGGGTGCTGGGCATCGTCTTTCTGATCGGCGCGCTCAACCTGTGCAACGTGAAAGTCTTCGGTGAAACCGAGTTCTGGCTGTCGATCCTCAAGGTCAGCGCCATCGTGGCGATGATCGTCGCAGGCTTCGGCATCATGATCTTCGGCATTGGCAGCTCGGCCAGCGGCAGCGAAATCGGCATCAGCAACCTGTGGGCGCATGGCGGCTTCATGCCGAACGGTGTCACCGGCCTGATCGCCTCGTTCGCGGTGGTGATGTTTGCCTTCGGCGGCATCGAAATCATCGGCATTACCGCAGGCGAAGCGAAGGACCCGCGACGCAGCCTGCCGCAGGCGATCAATGCCGTGCCGCTGCGCATTCTGCTGTTCTACGTGCTGACACTGTTCGTGCTGATGTGCATCTACCCGTGGCCGCAGATCGGCACGCAGGGCAGCCCGTTCGTGCAGATTTTCGACAACCTGGGTATCGCCTCGGCGGCGACCATCCTCAACATCGTGGTGATCTCGGCGGCCATCTCGGCGATCAACAGCGACATCTTCGGCGCAGGCCGCATGATGTATGGCCTGGCCCGTGAAGGTCAGGCGCCCGCCAGTTTTGCCCGCGTGTCGCGCCATGGCGTGCCGTGGATGACCGTGCTGGTCATGGGCATCGCGCTGCTGGGCGGCGTGCTGCTCAACTACCTGATCCCCAAGGACGTGTTCCTGCTGATCGCTTCGCTGGCCACCTTCGCCACCGTGTGGGTCTGGCTGATGATTCTGCTGACGCAGGTCGCCATGCGCCGCTCGATGAACCGCGAGGAAGCGGCACAGCTGAAATTCGCCGTGCCGTTCTGGCCTTACGGGCCGGCGGCTGCCATCGCCTTCATGCTGTTCATCTTCGGCGTGCTGGGTTACTTCCCGGACAACCGTGCAGCCTTGATCGTCGGCGCAATCTGGATCGTGCTGCTGCTCATTGCTTACGCTGTGTGGGTCAAGCCCAAGGCGCTCAACACCACTCATTGATCAACGAGGCCTCGAATGAAAACGCTCTGGAAAAACTGTCACATCGCAAGCATGGCGCACGGCAAATACTCGATCATTGAGGATGCCGCCATCGTGACCTCCGGAGCGCTCATCGAGTGGATCGGGCCTCAGGCCGCGCTGGCCGAGCCGGAACATGACAACTGCATCGATCTGGACGGTGCCTGGGTCACGCCCGGCCTGATCGATTGCCACACCCATACGGTGTTCGGCGGCAACCGCAGCGGCGAGTTCGAACAGCGTTTGCAGGGTGTGAGCTACGCCGAGATCGCCGCAGCGGGCGGCGGTATTGCCAGCACGGTGCGCGCCACTCGCGCCGCCAGTGAGGATGAGCTGTACGCCAGTGCCGAGCGCCGTCTGCGGCATCTGCTGAAAGACGGCGTCACCACCGTCGAGATGAAGTCGGGTTACGGGCTGGACCTGGAAAACGAGCGCAAGATCCTGCGGGTGATCCGGCGTCTGGGCAACACCCAGCCCGTCACCGTGCGCGCCACGTGCCTGGCCGCCCATGCGCTGCCACCGGAATACGCCGACCGCGCCGACGATTACATCAACCACATCTGCAACGACATGCTCCCGGCGCTGGCAGCCGAAGGACTGGTCGATGCAGTCGATGCCTTCTGTGAATACCTGGCGTTTTCGCCCGCCCAGGTCGAGCAGGTGTTCATCACCGCAGGGCAGTTGGCACTGCCGGTCAAACTGCATGCCGAGCAGCTGTCGTCATTGGGCGGATCGAGCCTGGCCGCGCGCTACAAGGCGCTGTCTGCGGATCACCTGGAGTTCATGACCGAAGACGACGCCATCGCCATGGCCGCTGCCGGAACCGTCGCGGTGCTGCTGCCGGGGGCATTTTACTTCCTGCGTGAAACACAACTGCCGCCGATGGACGCGCTGCGCAAGCACGGCGTGCCGATCGCGATTGCCACCGACCTCAACCCTGGCACCTCGCCGGGCCTGTCATTGCGCCTGATGCTGAACATGGCCTGCACGCTGTTTCGCATGACGCCCGAAGAAGCACTGGCGGGGGTGACATTCAATGCCGCCAAGGCGTTGGGCATGAGCGCGACCCACGGCTCGCTGGAGGTCGGCAAGGTCGCGGATTTCGTCGCCTGGAACATCGAGCGACCGGCTGATCTGGCCTATTGGCTGGGCGGCGATCTGGACAAACGCATCGTGCGCCACGGCGTCGAATCATCGATCTGAAGGAGAGCCCTGTGGATAACGTTCTGACATTCAAGCGTGGCCGCATTCCGCTGCTGATCAGCATGCCGCATGCCGGTCTGAAACTGACCCCGGTGGTCGAAGCCGCGCTGGTGGACGAAGCCTTGAGCCTGCCGGACACCGACTGGCACATTCCGCGTCTGTATGACTTCGCCGCCGAATTGGGCGCCAGCACCCTGGCCGCCGAATACTCGCGTTTTGTCATCGACCTGAACCGGCCCTCTGACGACAAGCCCATGTACGCAGGTGCGACCACCGGCCTGTTTCCGTCGATCCTGTTCGATGGCGTGCCACTGTTCAAGGACGGCCAGACGCCCAGCGCCGAGGAGCGGGCGCGCTATCTGCAGCAGATCTGGACGCCCTATCACCAGACGCTGGAGCAGGAACTGCAGCGCATGCGTGACGAGTTCGGTTATGCGCTGCTGTTCGACGCCCATTCGATTCGCGGCCACATTCCGCACCTGTTCGACGGTCGCCTGCCGGACTTCAACCTGGGCACCTTCAATGGCGCGAGCTGCGACCCGGAGCTGGCCAGCCGGATGGAGCAGGTCTGCGCAGCGGCCAAGGACTACAGCCATGTGCTGAACGGGCGCTTCAAGGGCGGCCACATCACCCGCCACTACGGCAACCCGGCCAACAACATCCACGCCATACAGCTGGAGCTGGCGCAAAGCACCTACATGGACGAATTCGTGCCCTTCCACTACCGCCCGGACCTGGCTGAACCGACCCGCGCCGTGCTCAAGCCACTGCTGGAAACCTTCATTGCCTGGGGGCAAGAGCGCTTTGGCTGATGAGGGTGGCCGCAGAGCGTGGAAGCGATAGCCGATAGCAACCCCGATTACCGTTCCCATGCTCCGCGTGGGAATGCCGTTCCGGACGCTCCGCGTCCGCCCTTCAAGGTTCCCGCCTGATCACTTCTTGAGCAAGCGCAAGCCGTTGAACACCACCAGCAAGCTCACGCCCATGTCGGCAAACACCGCCATCCACATGGTCGCCAGACCCGCGAAGGTGATGCCGATGAACAGCACCTTGGTCACGATGGCCAACACAATATTCTGTTTGAGCACCGCCGATGTCCGGCGCGAAAGCGCAATAAAGGTAGGTATCTTGCGCAGATCATCGTCCATCAGGGCGACATCTGCCGTCTCGATAGCCGTATCGGTGCCTGCCGCAGCCATGGCGAAACCAATCTCCGCACGGGCCAGCGCAGGGGCATCATTGATGCCGTCACCGACCATGCCCACCCGGTGATTGCGGCTGTAAAGCGCCTCGATCGCACTGAGCTTGTCGGCAGGCAGCAGATTGCCCTGCGCTTCGTCGATGCCGACCTGATCGGCAATCGCCTTGGCCGTGTGCGGGTTATCACCGGTCAGCATGACCGTCTTGATGCCCAGATCGTGCAACTGAGCAATGGCTTCGCGGCTGGTCTCCTTCACCGTATCGGCGACAGCAAACAGCGCAATCGGACCCGAGGCATCGAGCAACAGCACCACGGTCTTGCCCTGCATTTCCAGCGCATCGAGCCTGGCTTCCAGCTCTGGCGAGCACAGGCCCAGTTCTTCCACCAGACGATGGTTGCCCAGGTGATACATCTGGCCGTTGATCTCGCCTTTCACACCGCGCCCACCCAACGCCTCGAACGCACTGACTTCATGCAGCGTCAGGCTGCCATCGGCGGCCTTGGCAATGGCCTGGGAAACCGGGTGATCTGAACGACCCGCAAGGCTCGCGGCGATGGCAGGCGCGCTGTCGGCGACTGCGGGGTTCAACGGCACATAGTCGGTCTGCACCGGCTTGCCGTGGGTCAGCGTGCCGGTCTTGTCGAGGGCCAGGTAATCAAGCTTCTCGCCCATTTCCAGATAAACGCCACCCTTGATCAAAATCCCCTTGCGCGCCGCCGCTGCCAGACCGCTGACGATGGTTACCGGCGTGGAAATCACCAGCGCACACGGGCAGGCCACTACCAGCAGCACCAGCGCCCGGTAGATCCAGTCATACCATTCGCCGCCGAAGAACAGCGGTGCGACCAACGCCAGCGCCAACGCGACGACGAATACCACCGGCGTGTAGATACGCGAGAAGCTGTCGACAAAGCGCTGGGTCGGCGCACGCGAACCCTGAGCCGCTTCCACCGCATGAATGATGCGCGCCAGCGTCGAGTTGTTTGCCGCCGCAGTAACACGGTATTCCAGGGAGCCCGCCTGGTTGATGGTGCCCGCGAAAACCTTATCGCCGACGGTCTTTTCCACCGGCAGGCTTTCACCGGTAATCGACGCCTGATCGATGGTCGAACTACCAGATACCACTTCACCATCAAGGCCGACACGCTCGCCGGGCTTGATCCGGACGATAGCCTCCAGTTCAACGTTTTTGGCCTCGACTTCCTGCCAACTGCCATCCGCCTGCTTGACGGTGGCAAGCTCTGGCGTCAACTGCATCAGGCCGCTGATTGCATTGCGCGCGCGGTCCAGCGACTTGGCTTCGATCAACTCGGCAATGGTAAACAGGAACATCACCATCGCCGCTTCCGGCCACTGACCGATCACAATCGCGCCGGTCACCGCGATGCTCATCAGCGCATTGATATTCAGGTTGAAGTTCTTGAGCGCGATCCAGCCCTTCTTGTAGGTGGTCAGGCCGCAACTGAAGATCGACACCAGTGCCAGCAGCGCCACAACCCAGGTCGGGCCGAGCGATGCAAAATGGACCACCTCTGCGCCAAGCGCCGCAACGCCGGACAACGCCAGCGGCCACCAGTGTTTCTTCACCACCGGCGCCGGTTCGGCAGACGCTGCACCTTCCTCGACCGGCTCGGCCTGCATGCCCAGCGAGCTGATGGCCTCACGAATCGGATCGGTGGACGGCAGATCGTGCCAGACGCCCAGCATGCGGTTGATCAGGTTGAATTCCAGCTTCTGCACACCGGCCAGCTTGCCCAGTTTGTTCTGGATCAACGTCTGCTCGGTGGGGCAATCCATCGCCTCGATACGGAAGCTGCTCAGACGACCGCCCGAAGCTGGTGCTTCGCCAAAGGTCACTACGGCAGGCTGTGCCTCGCTGGAGCAGCACGAATGCGCATGCTCCACGGGTTTTTGCTCGTGCGCGTGCTCGCCGTGATCATGATCGTGGTCATGGTCATGTCCGGGGGAATTCTTGATCGTCGTGCCCATTCGTTGTGGCTCCAGGATTCTGCTTGTTGCCAAGTGAACACCCTGTAGCCACTATAGGGTCAAGCACTCAAACGAGATGAGTCCAAATGAAAATCGGCGAACTGGCAAAACTGACCGACACCCAGGTCGAAACCATCCGTTATTACGAACGCGAAGGCCTGCTGCCCGCGCCCGCCCGCAGCGATGGCAACTACCGGCTGTACACCCAGGCACACACGGAGCGCCTGTCGTTCATCCGCAATTGCCGCAGCCTGGACATGACCCTTGGAGAAATCCGCAGCCTGCTCAACCTGCGCGACAGCCCGCAGGACCAGTGCGAAAACGTCAACGCCCTGATCGACGAACACATCGAACACGTCAACGCCCGCGTCGCAAGCCTGCAAGCACTCCAGGAACAACTGCTCGACCTGCGCCGCCGCTGCAGCGATGGCACGACAGAACATTGCGCGATACTGGAAAGGCTGGAAGTGACGGGCGCTGTGGCAGCGCCAGAGGGCGAGCCTTCACATGTGGGGAGGAGTCATGGGCATTGAGACGGGTTTGAGACCTCTGGTGCAAGCTGCGCAGCTTGCACCACCGCCACAAGCTCAGTGATCGCCTTGACGAGCTGATCCTTGGCAGCTTTCTCTTTCGCTGTCTCTTCACCCGCCCGCTCAGAATCAACGCGTTTGAACGCTTCGCGTACCTCCTCGCTGAAGATGCTGATCGATACGATATTTTCCTGCCGAAAACCAATAGGCCTGAGCGGTGTATCACTTGGGTAATCGGTCGTGTACACCACTTTCAGGGTGTCCTTGTCCCGATAGCCACTGACGGTCGGGATAAGCAAAATTTCCTGATTCACACCCGTCACTTCGGTAGGGGCTCCGACGTCCATGATGTAACCGACGTAGACCTTTCGATCCGCCATCGTGATCATCACTTCGTCCTTTTCGACAAATGCATCGAAAAGCGTCGAGCAGATAGGGCTGTGATCTACAGACTCGCCCAACAGATAGGCCGCAATTTCTTCTTCTTTACTGGCCTTCAGTTGCCACTTGAGAATCTTGACAGTAAGAAAAGCGCCCAGGCTTGGCATCGCCAGGGTTAATAATCCTGAAAGGGCAAGGAACACACCGACCTGGCTAAAATTCCTGCCAGTGATGTCGAAGTCCTGCCCCATTTGACCTAAAGCGCCCATGAAATCGGTGTTCACGGCAAAACAGACTGGCGAGGTCGCGTCCGTCGTTTGGGCCCATTTTGGGCAAAACACACCCCAATCATGCGAGAACAGGCCTGCAAGGGCTGCGGTAACAAACATGGCCGCTAAAAAACAGTAGATACCATACCGCCCCACCAGGAAGTAAAGCATCTGGCCTTCATAGCGATGCAGCCTGCAATAAACGGTGGGATCCTTCAGGCACACCAAAAAGCCGCTGACGAGTAGTGGCAGCAGAAGTAAAAAAGCCATTTATCAGGATTCGGCTTGCGGAGTGACCAGTTTTTTAGCCTTATCGCGGGAGGAGCGAACCAAACCTTCGATTTCTTTGGCGTCCATGGACATGCGGCCGCCCCTCACCACAAGAGTGTCGATGTTCTTGATTGCCTGCATGAAGGCTTCATCTTCAGCCTTCTTCGTATCACTACGATGTCCAATCCGATTGAAAAACATAGTCGATTCCATTGAACAGGGTCAGGGGACTTACGCCAAAACTATAGCACAACGCTCAATTCGCTCTTACGGACTCAAACCGCCATCGGCGCCGTCATTGCCGGGTGATGCTGATAGCCTTCCAGTGAGAAGTCCGAAGGCTCGATCAGCTCTAGCCATTCAGGCTGGTACACACCGGTCTTGGCGAATTCCGGCACGCGGTCGGAGATCACCAGTTTCGGCATCGGGTACGGCTCGCGGGTCATCTGTTCGTTGAGCATGTCCAGGTGGTTTTCGTACACATGGGCGTCGCCGATGAAATAGGTGAACCAGCGCGGCGTGTAGCCGGTCAGGCGGCCAATGAGGCTGAGCAGCGCGGCGCCTTCGGTCAGGTTGAACGGCGTACCCAGACCCAGATCGTTGGAGCGGATGTACAGCGTCAGCGAGATTTCTCGGGTCTGCGGGTTAGGGTGCAGCTGGTACAGCAGGTGGCACGGCGGCAGGGCCATCTCATCGAGCTGTGCGCAGTTCCAGCCGTGGAACAGGATCCGCCGGCTGCCCGGGTCGTTGATGATGGTGTCGACGCACTGGCGAATCTGGTCGATGGCCTTGTACAGGACCACGAAAGACTGGTCGTCTTCTTCGGACTCGGCAATCTGACGATACCCCTGGCCCAGCGCCAGTTCGATGGCCGCGACATTGCCGGCATCGATACGCTTGTAGGCAGGCCACTTGCGCCATTGCACGCCGTAGATTTCGCCCAGATCGTCCTCGCCCTTGCGGAACGGGTTGTTCAGCCACTGAGCGTTTTCGTTGGCGTTCTGATCCCAGACCTTGCAGCCCAGTTCGCGGAATTCGGCGGCGTTGTTCACGCCACGCAGAAAGCCGACCATCTCGCCGATGGCCGACTTGAAGGCCATGCGCCGTGTGGTGATCGCCGGAAAACCTTCCTGCAAGTCATAACGCAGCATCGCCCCCGGAAAGCTGATGGTGTTCACGCCGGTACGGTTGGCTTGCAAGGTCCCGTGCTTGATCACATGAGCGACCAGTTCCAGATATTGCTTCATAAATCACCTGCATTGTTGAACGCGCCGGGCGTCTTCACCCGGCGTTTCGGTATTAAACCGCTGCTTTGCTGGCGGACGGGTCGCGCTTGTAGGCCAGCCAGATCAGGAACAGGCCGGCGATGATCATCGGCAGGCTGAGGATCTGACCCATGGTCACCCAGCCCCACGCCAGGTAACCCAACTGGGCGTCAGGGACGCGGACGAACTCGACCACAAAGCGGAAGATCCCGTAGAACAGCGCGAACATGCCGGAAACGGCCATGGTCGGACGCGGCTTGCGGGCGTACAGATTGAGGATGATGAACAGCGCAACGCCTTCCAGCGCGAACTGATACAGCTGCGAGGGATGACGCGCCAGTTGCGCAGGGTCGCTGAACGGCGGGAAGACCATGGCCCACGGCACATCGGTCGGCTTGCCCCACAGCTCGGCGTTGATGAAGTTGCCGATGCGCCCGGCGCCCAGGCCGATCGGCACCAGCGGGGCAACGAAGTCCATCAGCTGGAAGAAGCTTTTGCCGTTGCGCTTGCCAAACCACCAGGCCGCGATCATCACGCCGACAAAGCCGCCGTGGAACGCCATGCCGCCCTTCCAGACCTCGAAGATCAGCAGCGGATTGGCGATGTAGGCCGACAGGTCATAGAACAGCACGTAGCCCAGCCGCCCACCGACAATCACGCCCATGGCCAGCCAGAAAATCAGATCGGAAAGTTTTTCCTTGGTCCAGGTCGGGTCGAACTTGTTCAGGCGACGCGACGCAAGCAGCCATGCGCCGCCGATACCGACCAGGTACATCAACCCGTACCAGTGAATTTGCAGCGGGCCGATAGCGACGGCTACCGGGTCAATCTGCGGGTAAGGCAGCATTGCGACTCCTCAATTGGAACGCCCTTGCGAGCGACTGAATCAGGCGCGCATGTTACCGGAGCCCGGCAGGATGCTCTAGCGGCGACCGATGGAAGCCGCCTGAACGAAGTGAAAAAAGATGCGATTGATGTGTCCGGCCGTATGGTTATCGCTTCCACGCGCAGCGTTATATACAGGTCTTGGAGAGCACTGAATACGTGCCTTTCAGGCTTCTGCCCGCAGGACGTAAGAGCGCACCGGGCGACGCTTCGCTTGTTCGCGAAGACGGTGTCTTCAGACGATACGTTTTCGGCGATCATGTCGGCCTCTTCGCGAACAAGTTCGCTCCTACGAGGGCAATGTGTACTCCCTGTGGGAATGAGAGGACGTAGGAGCGCACCGGGCGACGCCTGGCTTATTCGCGAAGACGGTGTTTCAGACGGTACGTTTTCGGCGATCATGCCGGCCTCTTCGCGAACAAGTTCGCTCCTACGAGGGCAATGTGTACTCCCTGTGGGAATGAGAGGGCGTAGGAGCGCACCGGGCGACGTCTGGCTTGTTCGCGAAGACGGTGTCTTCAGACGATACGTTTTCGGCGATCATGCCGGCCTCTTCGCGAACAAGTTCGCTCCTACTAGGGCAATGTGTACCCCTGTGGGAGTGAGTTTGCTCATGAAAGCAATAGTAGCGCTTAGTGCCCTTTGACCGAGCTGGGGTTGATCATCCGCGACAGGCCGAGGTTTTTCAGTGCCAGCTGCAGGGAGCTGCTGATGACTTGCGGGTTGTCGTTGGTCATCAGTTGCGCCAGCAGTTCCTTGGCCTTGCTGAGGTTGATCTGGCGCAACATCCATTTCACTTTCGGCAGGTTGGTGGCGTTCATCGACAGGCTGTCGAAACCCATCGCCATCAACAGTACCGCTGCTGCCGGGTCACCCGCCATTTCGCCGCAGATGCTCACCGGCTTGCCTTCGGCGTGGGCATCACGCACCACGCTTTGCAGCGCCTGAAGCACCGCCGGGTGCAGGTAATCGTAGAGATCGGCCACACGCGGGTTGTTGCGGTCGACCGCCAGCAGGTACTGGGTCAGGTCGTTCGAACCCACCGAGAGGAAGTCTACCTGCCGCGCCAGGTCGCGAGTCTGATAGACCGCAGCCGGCACTTCGATCATTACGCCCACGGGCGGCATCGGCACGTCGGTGCCTTCGTCGCGCACCTCGCCCCAGGCGCGGTGGATCAGGTGCAGCGCTTCTTCCACTTCGTGGGTGCTGGAGATCATCGGCAACAGAATGCGCAGGTTGTTCAGGCCCTCGCTGGCCTTGAGCATCGCGCGGGTCTGGACCAGGAAGATTTCCGGGTGGTCGAGGGTGACGCGAATACCGCGCCAGCCGAGAAACGGGTTGTCTTCCTTGATCGGGAAGTAGGACAGCGACTTGTCGCCACCGATGTCCAGGCTGCGCATGGTCACCGGCAGTGGATGGAAGGCGGCCAGTTGCTCGCGGTAGATCGCCAGCTGTTCTTTTTCGCTCGGGAAGCGCTGGTTGATCATGAACGGCACTTCGGTGCGGTACAGGCCCACCCCTTCGGCGCCTCGCTGTTGCGCACGCGCCACGTCGGCCAGCAGGCCGGTGTTGACCCATAGCGGCATGCGATGCCCGTCGAGGGTCACGCAAGGCAGTTCGCGCAGTGCATCCAGGCCCTGGGAGAGCTGACGCTCCTCCTCCACCACCTTGCCGAACTGCTTGCGCATGATTTCGCTGGGGTTGGTGAAGACTTCGCCGTGATAGCCGTCGACCACCAGATCGATGCCATCGACCTTGGAGTAAGGGAAGTCCACCAGGCCCATGACCGTGGGAATGCCCATGGCCCGTGCCAGAATCGCAACGTGGGAGTTGCCGGAACCCTGAACCGACACCAGGCCGACCAGTTTGCCTTCTGGCACCTCGCCGAGCATCGCCGGGGTCAGCTCTTCACTCACCAGAATCGTGTTGTCGGGATAGACCAGCGCCTGTTGCCGCGCTTCCTGGAGATAGGCCAGCAGGCGGCGGCCCAGGTCCTTGACGTCCGACGCCCGCTCGCGCAGGTAGGCATCGTCCATCAGCTCGAAACGTTTGACGTGCTCACTGACCACCGAGCGCAAGGCACCCTGCGCCCATTGGCCGGTCTTGATCACGTCGGTCACTTCGCTGCCTAGCGAGGCGTCGTCGAGCATCATCAGGTAGACATCGAACAGCGCCCGCTCTTCGGGACGCAACTGAGTGGCCAGCTTGGCTGACAGGGTGCGCATGTCACCGCGTACGCCTTCCAGCGCGTTCTGGAACAACGCCAGTTCGGCGGCGATGTCAGTGACGGTCTTGTCGGGGACCACTTCCAGATCGGCTGGCGGCAGCATGACCACGGCGACACCGACCGCAGCACCCGGCGAACCGGCGACACCGACGAACTTGGCTTCCTGAATGCCCTTGCCCTGACGACCCAGACCGCGGATCGAGCCGGTCGCTTCGGCATGCGCGATAACGCCCGCCAGTTGCGCGCTCATGGTGACCAGGAAGGCTTCTTCGCCCTCGTCGAACTGCCGGCGCTCCTTTTGCTGGATGACCAATACGCCGACCACACGCCGGTGGTGAATGATCGGCGCGCCCAGGAACGAGGCGTAGCGTTCTTCACCGGTTTCGGCGAAATAGCGATAACGAGGGTGATCTGCGGCGTTTTCGAGATTCAGCGGTTCTTCGCGCGTACCGACCAGACCGACCAGGCCTTCATTCGGTGCCATGCTGACTTTGCCGATGGAGCGCTTGTTGAGGCCTTCGGAAGCCATCAGGACAAAGCGGTTGACCTCGGCATCGAGCAGGTAGACCGAGCAGACCTGGCTGCCCATGGCCTCCTTGACGCGCAACACAATAATGCCCAACGCCGCCTTGAGATCCTTGGCGGAGTTAACTTCCTGGACGATCTTGCGCAGCGTATTGAGCATGGCTCGGGGTCGAACTCCGTGTCAGTCGCGCGATAAGAGGCGCGGGGCAAGCTCTTTGAGTGCGCGTCGATACACCTCGCGCTTGAATGTCACCACCTGGCCTAACGGATACCAATAACTGACCCAGCGCCAGCCATCGAACTCCGGTTTACCGGTCAAATCCATCCGCACCCGCTGCTCGTTGGAGATCAGGCGCAGGAGAAACCATTTTTGCTTCTGGCCGATACACAGCGGCTGGCTGTGGGTACGGACCAGTCTTTGCGGCAGACGATAGCGCAACCAGCCCCGAGTGCAGGCAAGTATTTGCACATCATGTCGTTCCAGACCGACTTCTTCATTCAATTCGCGATAAAGCGCGTCTTCCGGCGTCTCCTGCGGGTTGATACCCCCTTGAGGAAACTGCCAGGCATCCTGGTTAATACGCCGAGCCCATAGGACCTGACCAGCATCGTTTGTCAGAATAATCCCGACATTAGGACGGAAACCATCGGGGTCGATCACGGCAACAACCTCGCAAACGCATGTCGCCGCATTGTTCCACAAAGGCGATCAAACCAGCAACGAGGCTTATCACCTTATGTGAAGACTTGTGAAAACCTCGTATTCTGGGGCTCTTTTTTCAACTATTTCAGCGAGTAACCCTATGCGTCTGGCTTTATTCGACCTCGACAACACCCTTCTGGGCGGCGATAGCGATCACGCCTGGGGCGATTACCTGTGCCGGCGCGGGATCCTTGATGCCGCGACCTACAAAACCCGCAACGACGAGTTCTATCAGGATTACCTGGCCGGCACGCTGAACATGACCGACTACCTGAATTTTACCCTGGAGATTCTGGGCAACACTGACATGGCGCAGCTCGAGCAGTGGCATCGCGAGTTCATGCGCGACTGCATCGAACCGATGATGCTGCCCAAGGCGCTGGAATTGATCGCCAAACACCGCGAGGCCGGCGACAAGCTGGTGGTGATTACCGCCACCAACCGCTTTGTGACGGCACCTATCGTGGCGCGACTGGGGATCGATACCCTGCTGGCGACCGAATGCGAGATGGCTGACGGCCGCTATACCGGCCGCACCACAGGTGTGCCCTGCTTCCGTGAAGGCAAGGTGACACGCCTCAATCAGTGGCTGCAAGACAACGCGTTCAGCCTTGAGGACAGCTATTTCTACAGTGATTCGATGAACGACCTGCCTCTGCTGGAGCAGGTGGCCAACCCGGTTGCGGTCGATCCGGACGATAAATTGCGTGCCGAAGCCGAGCGACGCGGCTGGCCGGTAATTACCCTGCGTCACTGAGTGCTGGCAATACTCAGGCCGGTTTGAAGCCCGTCAGACCGGCCATCGCCACGAAGCACACGAGGCTGATCACCGTCAGCGCCAGGGTAAAGCCGCGCTTGCCGCCTTGGGCACCGAGACGCAACCGGTTGAGCCTGGCCACCAGCCAGACCCAACTGCACAGCCCCAGGGTGTAAAGCACGCTGCTGCCCAGCACCCAGGTCTGGCCCAGTGACAGGCCTTTCAAATGCACCAGCCACCAGCCACTGAACGGCAGCGTCGCCAGGCACACGGCCATCAACACCCAGAAAAACAGCAGTGGCCGCTTGAGCAGGCGATTCTGCACGGTCGTGTCGCCTTCAAGACGCACCTTGATCACCCCGCTGGCCAACACCAGCGCGCTGATCAGCAACAACGCGATGGCGACGATGTGCAAGGTATTAAGGGTGGTGATGGGTTCCATGACGCGGTGTTCCTCTGGAATCGGGCTTGGGTGAGTTTAGCAGTGTGGACACTAGAATCGCGCCTTAAGCGCCATCGCGCCCGTGCTCCGGTGGTTACACCTGTCTGGACGCTCCGCGTCCTCTTGCGACGCAGAGCGTCGTGAACTGCATTCCCACGCTG
>NZ_JARVSW010000069.1:0-29043 GCF_030208985.1 Pseudomonas sp. MEJ108 | reverse complement strand
TTTGCTTCTGCCCGAAGGGTGTGAGCATTTTTCGCGAACAAGTTCGCTCCTACGGTCTGCGGCCAGAAGCTGAGGGATCACGGTTTGCTTCTGCCCGAAGGGTGTGAGCATTTTTCGCGAACAAGTTCGCTCCTACGGCCTGCGGCCAGAAGCTGAGGGATCACGGTTTGCTTCTGCCCGAAGGGCGTGAGCATTTTTCGTGAACAAGTTCGCTCCTACGGCCTGCGGCCAGAAGCTGAGGATCACGGTTTGCTTCTGCCCGAAGGGCGTAGGAGCGAACTTGTTCGCGAAGACTGGCTTTCACACAACATAGCTTCCGGAAATAAAACGCCCGTTTTCGAGCATCAAAGCGCGAAGCGCGCCACCATGCCGTTGAGGTCGATTGCCAGGCGTGACAGCTCGGTGCTGGCTGCGCTGGTCTGGTTGGCGCCGTTGGTGGATTGTGCCGACAGGTCGCGGATGTTGACCAGGTTGCGGTCCACTTCGCGGGCGACTTGTGCCTGTTCTTCGGCGGCGCTGGCGATGACCATGTTGCGTTCGTTGATCTCTTCCACGGCGCTGTTGATGGTATTCAGGGCCTGGCCTGCGCCCTTGGCGATGTTCAGCGTCGATTCGGCGCGTTCGGTGCTGTTGCGCATCGAGCTGACGGCCTGTTCCGTGCCGGTCTGAATGCTGCTGATCATGCGTTCGATTTCGCTGGTCGATTGCTGGGTGCGATGTGCCAGGGCACGGACTTCGTCGGCGACGACGGCAAAGCCACGTCCTGCTTCACCGGCCCGCGCTGCTTCGATGGCGGCGTTCAATGCCAGCAGATTGGTCTGGTCGGCCAGGCCGCGAATCACGTCGAGCACCTTGCCGATATCACGCGACTCATTGGCCAGGCTGATGATCAGCTCGGCGGTGCCTTGCACGTCGCCACTCATACGCTCGATGGCGCTGACGGTTTCCTGAACCAGGTCGCGGCCATCGCCCGCAGAGGTCGCTGCGCTGCGCGATGCCTGCGAGGTGCTGGTGGCGTTGCGCGCCACTTCTTCCACGGCGCTGGTCATCTGGTTGACCGCAGTGGCAGCCTGTTCTATTTCGTCGTTCTGCTGCACCAGCCCGCGTGCGCTTTCGTCAGTGACGGCATTCAGTTCTTCGGCTGCCGAAGCCAGTTGCGTGGCCGAGCCGGAAATACCCTGCAAGGTATCGCGCAGCTTGTCCTGCATGGTTTTCATGGCCAGCAGCAGACGACCGGCTTCATCGGTGCCGTCGATACTGATCGGCCGGGTCAGGTTGCCTTGCGCGATGGTCTCCGCTGCGAGCAGTGCGGTGGCAATCGGTGTGGTAATGCTCTTGATCAGCATCCAGGCAAACACGAGGGTCAGCAGGGTGGCGGCGATCAGCAGTCCGATCACCATATTGAATGCCGAGTCATACTCGATGGAGGCCTGCTCCTTGACCTCATTCAACTGCGCCGTATTGATATCCACCAGCTTGCGCAGCACAACGTTCATCTGGTCGGAGTTGCTGACCATTTCGTTGTTGAGCAAGCCCTGCAATTCGTCGATGTTGTTCGCACGGGTCAGCGTTTTCAGGCGGTCTTCAAGCTGGCGATACTGGCCCAGCAACTGCACGTACTGGCTATAGAGGTTGCGCTCGTCGGGGGTACTGATCAGCTTCTCGTAAACGGCCTGAGCGTCAGTGATCTGCTTGTTGCGCATCGCCATCAGCTCGATGGTTTTCTGCTGGGTTTCCGGATCGCGATTGACCAGCAATCGATAGGACAGCACCCGCAGACGAATGCTGACTTCAGCGAAGCGATCGAGGCTCTTGATGCTGGGCACGTTGCTGTCGGCCAGCACCTCGGTGGCGCTGCGGATCTTGCTCATCTGTGACAGTGCAAAGACGCCCAGAATCAGCATGAGGGTGCCGATCATGGCAAATCCAAGAAACGCTCGAGGCGCGATGTTCATATTTCGCAGGGACATAGAAAGCTTCCAGGGTCATTTACGCGTTCCATGCGATTTAGAGACGGAGATAAAGCCGTAAGTGGGGTGCCTATCGGACGTGCGACTAAAGTCTTGAGCCGATAGGCACGTATTGCGTGTGACTTAATCGTGACGATTTCTTCATTTCTTTCGCCGATCGGGCGCAAGCCTTTGAAAAGACGAGGCGGATGCTTTTTTCACGATGGCAGTCTGCCCATTGCCTGCGCGCATTTGTCGCAGTTTCAGACGGTCTGACGAACAGCAGGAACCGGATACCGAATAAGGAGTCACAAGCCCCCTACGCGTCTACGTTATCGATGTGTCGATGTGATGACAGAGCGGTGAGCGCTGGTATGCGCAGCGACTTTTCTTTATCGTACGCGCCCGTTGAAATTTGCTCGAGAAATCAAAATGTTGGAAGCCTCCCTTAGCCAATTGGAACAACTTGTCGGCGATCTGGTGCAGCAGAACCAGGCCCTTCAGGAAACAAATGCACAGCTCAGTGCCGAGCTGGCAAAAGCCAAGGACGAGAACGAGAACTTGCAACTGAGTCTGATGGAGCAGGAAGAGAAGCATGGCAGCACTGCCGCGCGTATCCAGGCACTGGTTGATCGCGCCACCAGCGCAAGTGCTGTCGGCGCATGAACGTCGATGGCAGCGGTGTAACCGTTCTCACCATTCTGGGCAATGAGTACTCGGTCAAGGCGCCGGCTGGCGAAGACCTGACCCTCATGAAGGCCGCTGCGATGCTCAATGCGTCGCTGGCCGACACCAAACGCAAATACCCGACGTTGATCGGTGACCGTCTGCTGGTCCTTGCAGCGCTGAACCTCTGCTCACAGCAGATCGAGCTCGAGCAACTGCACAAGGTCGAGCTCAAGCGCTACCGGGAGCAGGTTGAAGCGACGGTGGATGTGATCGCCAAGACCATCGCCCCGAACTGAACGGGAGGCGCTGACGAAGTCGCAGTCAGAACGAATGCGACTGTCTGCGCCTGCGCCACTGCCCGAGTGCTTCCTCCAGCCGCAAGGGGCTGTCGATCTGCTGACGACGGGCGTGGCTGAACAGGATCAGCGCCAGTTCTGCGGTAACCAGCGCATCGGCGCTGGCATGGTGACGCTGTTCGGCATGCAGACCAAAGAAACGGGTCCAGTCATCCAGCCCGGCATGACGCAGGTTGGCGTGCTCGCAGAGCATCGGGGCGATTTCGGCGGCGTCGAAAAACGCGTGCTGCAAGCGATAGCCCAGGCTTTCCTTCAAGGCGCGCGACAGCATGTGCTGATCGAATGGCGCATGAAAGCCGAGAATCGGGCTGTCTCCGACGAACTCCATGAAGTCCAGCAAGGCCTCGACCGGCTCACTGCCAGCGGCAATCGCACTGGGCGCCAGCCCATGAATCAGAACGGCCGGACTGATCTTGTGGTCGACGCGCAACAGCGTGCGCTCGAACTGCTGGCCCAGATCGATGGCGCCGTCTTCAATCACCACAGCACCAATGGACAGCACCTGATCGCGGTTCATGTTCAGGCCACTGGTTTCCAGGTCCAGCACGACCCAGCGCTGTTCACGCAGTGACGTGTCACTGAGGTTCGCGCACACCGGCAGTCGTTTAAGGCGCTCCAGTTGGTGCGCGTGCAAGGGTGTCTTTTTCGGCCGTGGTTTGAGCCATTCGAACAGGTTCATAGCTGATAACGCAGGGTCAGGCTGGTTTGCAATCGCTGCGCCTGGCGAAACGATTCGCGCAGAATGCGCCGGTCCAGATGGTTGAGTGTGTCGGGGTCGATGCGGTTGGAATAAGCCAGATTCTGGCGACTTTGCAGCTGATGTTGCTGCATGCGAGTCTGCTGGATGAAGTGATAAGCCTCCTCATACGCAGCACCGTCGAGCGGGTCGATGACTTCGCGCTCGACCAGTTGGCGCAGGCGTTCCTGCGTGTTGTTGACCCCGATACCGTTGGCCAGTGCCAGCAGGCGCGCACCGTCGACGAAGGGCGTCAGGCCTTCGACCTTGAGGTCCAGCGTGTCCTTTTCACTGCCTTTGCGGGCCAGCACGAAATCCTTGAAACGACCCACCGGCGGACGCTGGCGCAGTGCGTTGTCGGCCATCATGCGCTGGAACAGCCGGTTGTCTGCGACCTGATCAAGAATGCCGCGGCGCAGTTGCTCGACGCCACTTTCATCCCCCCAGACCACGCGCACATCGAAATAGATACTCGAGGCCAGCAGGTTCTCCGGTGTCGCCTCGCGAATAAACGTCGAGAAGCGCTGCGACCATTCAAGGCGCGACAGGCACAGGTCGGGGTTGCCGGCCATGATGTTGCCCTTGCACAGGGTAAAACCGCACTGCGCCAGGCTCTGATTGATACGTTCGGCGATCGGCAGCAGTGATCGGCGAATCTGCTCTGCCTCTGCTGCATCTCGGGCCTCGAACAGAATGGCGTTGTCCTGATCGGTATGCAGCGTCTGCTCGCGACGGCCTTCGCTGCCAAAGCACAGCCAGCTGAAGGCAATGCCGGGGTCGCCTTTCTCTGCAAGCGTCAGCTCGATCACCCGGCATACGGTGTGGTCGTTGAGCAGGGTGATGATCTGGGTTATCTGGGTTGAAGACGCGCCGTGGGCGAGCATGCGATCGACCAGCTGGACAATATCGCCGCGCAAGCCGGCAAGCGCTTCGATGCGTGGCGCGTTGCGGATGGTCCGCGCCAGGTGCACCAGGTCGACCCGTTGCAGGGAAAACAGATCCCGCTCCGACACCACGCCACACAACCGCCCGTCCCGGACCAGGCAGACGTGGGCGATATGGCGACCGGTCATGGCGATGGCGGCGTCGAATGCACTGGCGTCCGGGCTCAGGTGGAACGGTGACAGGCTCATGGTGTGCCTGACCGGTGCGCTGAAGTCGGCATCCACATCGGCAACCGCCTCACGCAGGTCGCGCAGGGTAAAGATGCCCAGCGGCGCCTGCCGCTCGTCGACAATCACGATGCTGCCTACCTGCTGCTCATGCATCAGCCGCACGGCGTCGCGCATGGGCGTTTCCGGGCTGCACATCACCGGATGGCGCATGGCAAGTTCACCCAGCCGGGTATTCAGAGAGTACTGCGTGCCCAGGGTTTCGACGGCGCGCTGCTGGACTTGTTGATTGACTTGATCGAGCAGGCTGCTGACACCGCGCAAGGCAAAGTCGCGAAAGGTTGTGGAGAGCGCGAACAGTTTGATGAACGCCTGCTTGTTCAACTGCAGGCAGAACGTGTCCTCGGCAGCCAGATGCTCGGTGCGAGTGGCGCGCTCGCCGAGCAGGGCGGCGAGTGGAAAACACTCGCCCGTGGTTATTTCGAATGTTGTTTCCGTACCGCCTTTGGCAGAATGCGGGCGCTCGCCGACGATGCGACCCTGCTTGACGATGTAAAAGTGCTCCACCGGTCCGTCGCCAGGCTTGATGATGCTTTCACCGGCCGCGTAGAAGCGCAGCTGACACTGCTCGACCAGATACGCCAGATGGGCGTTTTCCATCTGATTGAATGGCGGGAATTTTTGCAGAAACTGCATGGTGCCGTGTATGTTCTGCAGCACGGCTGTCTTGCCTGCCTGGGTGAAAGCATCTGCCTTGCTCATGGCCTGTTCCGCGTTCTTGTTATTGGTGCTCATGGTCGGCCGCTTGCAGCCAGGTGCCCATTGGACGTAAGTCTTACCTTGAACCCCGTGACACCGCCGTGCTGCTTGCGGCATAACTGATTTGACGAGCGCAATGGATTGCGAGCGAAGATTGGCCAGGATGCCGACGAAATGCATCGCAGATTGACCCGTATCTGCTGTCGGATTAGTTCAGGGAATGATGAGACTGCAATGATTGACCACGATATTCTGAGCGACGATGAGCGCGATGCCCTTCATGAGGTCATGCTCACGCCTGCACGTGACGCCCCGCAACGGGTCCTGATCGTCGATGACGACAGCGACGCGCGCGAGCTGCTGGCCGAAATTCTGAGCCTCAATGACATCAGTTGCATGACCGCGCCCGGTGGCGATACGGCGCTGCAGATGATCCACTCGCGTCAGTCCATCGGACTGCTGATCACCGACTTGCGGATGGCTCCTTTTGACGGGCTGGATCTGATTCGCAAGGTTCGTGAGTCGGATCGTGCCGAACTGCCGATCATCATCGTGTCCGGCGACGCCAACGTGCGCGATGCCATCGATGCCATGCACCTGAACGTGGTGGACTTCCTTCTCAAACCGCTCAATACCAAGCAGTTGGTGAAGCTGGTCAAGCGGGAATTGGGGATAAGTTGAGGCGGTGAGCCCTTGCGGGTTCTGGTCCGGCAAGGACCAGAACCCGCAAGGAGGGTGTGCGGCGCATTACAGGCCGTTGATGGCCTTGAACTCCCGACGGCGGCGGTGCAATACCGGCTCGGTGTAGCCGTTGGGCTGCCGGGTACCTTCGATGACCAGTTCGACCGCCGCCTGGAAGGCGATGTTGCTGTCGAAGTCGGGTGCCAGCGGGCGATACAGCGGGTCGTTGGCGTTCTGGCGATCCACCACCGATGCCATGCGCTTGAGACTCTCAAGCACCTGAGCTTCGCTGACGACACCATGACGCAGCCAGTTGGCCATGTGCTGGCTGGAGATGCGCAGCGTAGCGCGGTCTTCCATCAGGCCGATGTCATTGATGTCCGGCACTTTCGAACACCCCACGCCCTGATCGATCCAGCGCACTACGTAGCCAAGAATGCCCTGCGCGTTGTTGTCCAGTTCGTTCTGGATTTCTTCCGGCGTCCAGTCAGTGTTCGGTGCCAGCGCAATGGTCAGAATGTCATCCACCGAGGCTTGCTCGCGCTGCGCCAGTTCGGCCTGCCGGGCGAACACGTCGACCTTGTGGTAATGCAGCGCGTGCAGCGCAGCCGCCGTAGGTGACGGGACCCAGGCGGTGTTGGCGCCAGCCAGGGGATGAGCGATTTTCTGCTCCAGCATGGCGGCCATCAGGTCCGGCATGGCCCACATGCCTTTGCCGATCTGTGCGCGACCTTGCAGGCCGCATTTCAGGCCGATGTCGACGTTGGAGTTCTCGTAGGCAGTGATCCACTTCTCGGCTTTCATCTGTGCCTTGCGTACCACCGGACCCGCTTCCATGGAGGTATGGATTTCGTCGCCGGTGCGGTCGAGGAAGCCGGTGTTGATGAATACCACGCGCTCGCTGGCGGCCTGAATGCAGGCCTTGAGGTTGACCGTGGTGCGGCGCTCCTCGTCCATGATCCCGACCTTCAAGGTGTTACGCGGCAAGCCCAGTACCTGCTCGATACGTTCGAACAGTTCGTTGGTGAACGCCGCTTCCTGCGGGCCGTGCATCTTCGGTTTGACGATGTACATCGAACCGCTGCGGCTGTTGCTGCGCGAGGTGTTGCCCTTGAGGTTGTGGAGGGCGGCGAGGCCGGTCAGCAGGCCGTCGAGAATGCCTTCCGGCACTTCGTTGCCGTGTTTGTCGAGAATCGCATCGATGGTCATCAAGTGGCCCACGTTGCGAATGAACAGCAGCGAGCGACCGTGCAGGGTGACTTCGCCGCCCTCTGGCGTGGTGTAGACGCGGTCCGGGTTCATGGTGCGGGTAAAGGTTTCACCGCCCTTGGACACCGACTCGGCCAGGTCGCCCTTCATCAGGCCCAGCCAGTTGCGGTAGACAACCACTTTGTCGTCGGCGTCCACAGCGGCAATGGAATCTTCGCAGTCCATGATGGTGGTCAGCGCGGCTTCCATGAGGATGTCTTTCACGCCCGCCGGATCGGTCTGCCCGACCGGGCTGGCGGCGTCGATCTGCAGTTCGAAGTGCAGACCGTTGTGCTTGAGCAGCAAGGCAAACGGCGCCAGGGCATCGCCTTGAAAACCGATCAGTTGGGCGTCATCGTGCAGGCCGGTATTGCTGCCACCCTTGAGACTCACGACCAGCTTGCCGTCGATCAGCTTATAAGCTGTCGAGTCGGCATGTGAACCTGCTGACAGAGGCGCTGCCTGATCGAGAAAGGCACGAGCGAAAGCAATCACCTTGTCGCCACGCACCTTGTTATAGCCCTTGCCCTTTTGCGCGCCGCCTTCTTCGCTGATGGCGTCGGTGCCGTAGAGCGCGTCATACAGCGAACCCCAACGGGCATTCGACGCATTGAGCGCAAACCGGGCGTTCATCACCGGCACGACCAGTTGCGGGCCAGCCATGGTGGCGATTTCTTCATCGACGTTTTGCGTGGTGATCTGGAAATCCGCCGCTTCTGGCAGCAGGTAGCCGATCTCCTGAAGGAAGGCTTTGTAGGCCGAGGCGTCGTGAGCCTGCCCGGCATGCGACTGGTGCCAGGCGTCGATTTTCGCCTGTAACTCATCACGTTTGGCGAGCAGTGCCTTGTTCTTTGGCGCAAGGTCGTGGATCAGTTTGTCCGCACCGGCCCAGAACGCAGTGGCATCGACGCCGGTTCCGGGGGTGGCTTCGTTCTGCACGAAGTCGAACAGGACTCTGGCGACTTGCAGGTCACCGACTTGAACGTACTCAGTCATTGCACTTGCCTCACTCTGCTCAGCAGGGTCGAGCACACTCGGGGAGCGCTCTGTTATTGATCCGGGTGTCATGTAGTGCGAAATTCGGGATACTACATGAGCCGCCGTCGCGTGAAAACGTCGCTGAATATGTCACTAAACGACTGGATATTCATATCGGGTCACGATGATAGCCACCGTGTCCCCAAAGGCGCTCAGGATTGTTCCATAAAGCGTGGCAAACGGTACACGATTTACCGCGAGCCAGGTGCCCGTCGGGCATGCCTATACTCGTATGACCGACGCTGTCTCCGAATCATCTGTGCAGAAAGAGGAATTGACCGTGGATCATCTCGTCGTAACGCTGGTTGCCCCCGACAAACCGGGTCAGGTCGAACGCATCTCGAAGTGCATTGCCGAGCACGGCGGCAACTGGCTGGAAAGCCGCATGTCGCGGATGGCCGGACAATTTGCCGGGATCCTCAAGGTCGGCGTCGAGGCGGAAAAGTATGACGACCTGATCAAGGCGCTGAACGGCCTGTCAGCCCATGGCATCCGCATGTTGCTGGCCGAGAGCGTGGTCGAGACGTCCGATACCACTCGAATGATCAGCATGGAGCTGGTCGGCAACGACCGCCCCGGCATCGTGCGTGACATCACCCGTTTGCTGGCCGGGCAGGGCGTCAACGTCGAACACCTGATCACCGACGTGTCCCCTGCGCCCATGAGCAGCGAACTGCTGTTCCATGCCGACGCCGTGCTGGGCGTCCCGCAGGACTTGTCACTGGATGATCTGCAAACGGCGCTCGAGACCCTGGCGGATGATTTGATGGTGGAGTTGGTGCTGGGGGCCAAGGAGTCATCCGTTTCGGGTTATCCAAGTTAATCGTGCACCTGCCTGTGGATAACCTGGGGGAATAGCCTTGCGGGCCATACCCGCCGAGGCCTGGCGCGTATTGATCAAAAATTCAACAGTTTCAAGGGCTTGTGCACAGATAAGGTCAGTCTGCCTGTGGATAACCCTTGGAGAACCTCTTGCAGGCCACGTCCTGCGTGCCCTGCGAGGTGTTGACTGTTTTTTGATCAGTGACGACCGCGGGATTTCAGCCAGATATCCACACTGTAGATCGCCAGCCCGGCCCAGATGAAGGCGAAGGTGATGAGGGTGCTGGTGGTCAGGTGTTCGCCATACAGCAGCACGGCCAGCAGCAGGACCAGTGTGGGCGCGACGTACTGCAGGAAGCCCAGGGTGGTGAAAGGCAAATGACGGGCGGCGGCGTTGAAGCACACCAGCGGTACCAGCGTGACCGGGCCGGCTGCGGCGAGCCAGATGGCTTGAGTCGTGGTCCAGAATTCTGGCTGGACGCTCACGGCCGTCGGGTTGATCGCCAGCCAGATCAGCGCCAGCGGCACCAGCATCCAGGTTTCGACGACCAGGCCGGGCAGGGCGGCGACCGGGGCTTGTTTGCGGATCAGCCCGTAGAACGCGAAGGTCAATGGCAGCGCCAGCGACACCCACGGCAGGCTGCCGACGTGCCAGACCTGCTGGGCGACGCCAATGGCGGCGAAGGCGACCGCCAGCATCTGCAGGCGTCTGAGGCGCTCGCCCAGTAGCAACATGCCAAGCAGCACGTTGACCAGCGGGTTGATGTAATACCCGAGGCTGGCTTCAAGCATGCGTCCGTTATTCACCGCCCAGACATAGATGATCCAGTTGCTGGCGATCAGGGTGCCGCTCAGCGCCAGTACGGCCAGCCGTTGCGGGTTGTTGCGCAGGTCGCGCCACCAGCCGGGATGCTTCCAGAACATCAGCACGATCGAGCCGAAGAGCGCTGACCAGAGCGCGCGATGGATGATGATCTCGATGGCCGGAACGGCGGCAATGGCTTTGAAGTAGATGGGGAACAGTCCCCAGATGATGTAAGCACTCAGGCCCAGAATGTACCCACGGCGTGGATTGGCAGCTTGCATGGAGCGTCCCTTTAATACAGAAAATTCCGGTTTTATTGTGGGGTGATGCAGTTGATGGTTTTGATCGTACTCACGCTGGAGCGCTCGATGTTATACACAGGTTCGACCGATTCACGACATCTGTGCCGCGCCGCTTGCTCAGGATCGGACACAGAGCGTCGCACGATAGTTGAGATTATCGTTCCTCACGCTCCAGCGTGGGAATGCCTTGGGTGACGTTCCGCGTCACAGATTTGCGTCGCTCCGCACATTCAGGATCGGACGCAGAGCGTCGCACGATAGTTGAGATTATCGTTCCTCACGCTCCAGCGTGGGAATGCCTTGGGTGACGCTCCGCGTCACAGATTTGCGTCGCTCCGCACATTCAGGATCGGACGCAGAGCGTCCAGAACTGCATGCGACGCAGAGCGTCGCACGATAGTCGGGGTTATCGTTCTGCACGCTCATCAGGTCAAAACAGTTTCAACGGTTCTTCATTCAGTGCTGCCATCTGCTCGCGCAGGGCCAGGATATGGTCGCCCCAGTAGCGCTCCGTGCCGAACCACGGAAAGCTGTGCGGGAACGCCGGGTCATCCCAACGGCGGGCCAGCCAGGCGCTGTAATGCATCAGGCGCAGGGCTCGCAGCGGTTCGATCAGGGCCAGTTCACGTGGGTCGAAATCATGAAATTCGTTGTAGCCGTCCATCAGTTCCGACAGCTGACCCAGACGCTCCTGACGGTCGCCGGCCAGCATCATCCAGATATCCTGAACGGCAGGGCCAAGGCGGCAATCGTCAAGGTCGACGATGTGGAACATCTCGTCGCGGCACATCATGTTGCCGGGGTGGCAGTCGCCATGCATGCGGATGTTGGTGTGCGGTGTGGCCGCGTAAACGTCTTCGACACGCTTGAGCAGGTCGCGGGCCACCGACTCGTAAGCCGGCAGCAGGCTGCGCGGAATGCAGTCGTTTTCCAGTAGAAAGTTGACCGAATCATGGCCGAAGTTCTTCACGCCCAGGGCTTCACGATGGGCGAACGGTTTGGTCGAGCCGACGGCATGCAGACGGCCCAGTAACTGGCCCAGGCGATACAGCTGATCAAGATTGCCCGGCTCCGGCGCTCGTCCACCGCGACGCGGGAACAGCGTGAAACGGAAACCGGCGTGCTCGAACAGGGTGGCGCCGTTGTGCACCATGGGCGCGACCACGGGCACTTCGACCTCGACCAGTTCAGCAGTGAAGCTGTGCTCTTCAAGGATGGCTTCGGTGGTCCAGCGCTGTGGGCGGTAAAACTTGGCGATCAGCGGTTGGCCGTCTTCGATACCGACCTGATACACGCGGTTTTCGTAACTGTTGAGCGCCAGGATGCGGGCATCGCTGAGAAAACCGATGCTTTCGACAGCATCCAGAACCAGATCGGGAGTAAGTGTTGCAAACGGGTGAGCCATGACTACTCCTGCGCGCAGCAGGTTGCCGCGTCGGACCGCTGATGGTAACGCAGACCGGTCCCGCTTCGCCAAACCCATCCGATTAAAGTGCTCAAGGGTCGGATTGTCACCAAACGGTCATCACCCGGTCGCGGTTTGGCCATGTTCGCCGCTTAGAGTTGCCGTCAATGAGATCGATCTCAAGCGAGCGACCATGACTGATCTGAAAGAGGTAGCGCATCTGGCCGGGGTTTCCCGAGCCACGGCGGCACGAGCCTTCGCAAGCCCCGACGTAGTGCGCCTGGAGACCCGCGAGCGGGTATTCGCCGCTGCCCGCGCCCTGGGTTTTCGCCCCAACCGGCTGGGCCGCCAGCTGCGCCTGCAAACCACCAACCTGATTGGCGTGGTGGTGCCCAACCTGCTCAACCCGGTGTTTGCCGAGCAGTTTCAGGCCATGGAGCGGGCGGCGCGGGCGCGGGGCTATAACCTGCTGCTGGCGACCACCGACTACACCGCAGAGCGTGAAAGCGCTGTGGTTGAGGAGTTGTTGCGTCAGCGGGTCGACGGGCTGGTGCTGACGGTGACCGATGCCGAGCACAACCGGGTACTGCAAAGCCTGATCAATGAAGACACCCCGTTCGTGCTGGCCTATCACCAGACCGGCAATCCGGATTACAGCGCGGTGTCTGTGGATAACCGGGCGGGCATGGCGCTGGCTACTCGATACCTGATCGATGCAGGCCATCAGCGCGTCGCCATGGTCGCAGGCCCGGCCATGCAGTCCGACCGCGCCCGACTGCGTTATGAAGGCTACCGCGACGCCATGGCCGCGTGTGGGCTTGAAGCGCGACCAGTGATTGAGATGCCTGCTCATACAAGCGCCGATTTCGCTGCACTCGAACCCCTGTTACGTGGCCCGGACGCGCCCAGCGCGCTGGTCTGTTCCAACGATTTGCTGGCCATCAGCCTGATTGCCGAATTGCGCCGCAACGGCTGGGGCGTTCCCGAGCGTCTGTCGGTGATCGGCTTCGACGGCATCGCACTCGGCACGCAGATGCACCCGACCTTGTGCAGCGTGGTTCAGCCTATCGCCGAGCTGGCGCATATCGTCATCGACCAACTACTGGCACGGATTGCTGGCGCAGTACCGGTTTCTCATTGTCTGCCGTGCCACATCCGGCCCGGCGAAAGCACCCAGCCCTACCAGGAGATGCTTCATGCTCAGCCTCAGTAAAACCCTCGCGGCACTGCTGTTATGCGGTGCGTCCAGCCTCGCCCAGGCCGCCGAAACCGCCATCTGCTACAACTGCCCGCCCGAATGGGCCGACTGGGGAACGCAGCTCAAGGCGATTGCCGACAGCACCGGTGTGCAGGTGCCGCTGGACAACAAGAACTCGGGCCAGGCGCTGGCACAGATCGTTGCCGAGCAAGCCGCGCCGGTCGCTGATGTGGTCTATTACGGCGTGACGTTCGGCCTGCAGGCGCAGAAGGCCGGCGTGGTCGACACCTACAAACCCAAGCACTGGGACGAGATTCCGGCAGGCCTGAAAGACCCCGAAGGGCACTGGTTCGCCATTCACTCCGGGACCCTCGGCATCATGGTCAACGTCGACGCACTGGGCGGTCTGCCGGTGCCGCAAAGCTGGGCGGATCTGCTCAAGCCCGAGTACAAGGGCATGGTCGGCTACCTCGACCCGTCCAGTGCGTTCGTCGGTTACGTGTCTGCGGTGGCGATCAACCAGGCCATGGGCGGCACGCTGGACAACTTCGGTCCGGCCATCGACTACTTCCAGAAACTGGCGAAGAACTCGCCCATTGTGCCCAAGCAAACCGCCTATGCACGCGTGCTGTCCGGCGAACTGCCGATTCTGGTCGACTATGACTTCAACGCCTATCGCGCTCGCTACAAGGACAAGGCCAACGTCGCCTTCGTGATTCCCAAGGAAGGCACCATCGGCGTTCCGTACGTGATGAGCATGGTCGCCAAGGCGCCGCATCGTGCCAACGCCGAGAAGGTGCTGGATTTCGTACTGTCCGACGAAGGGCAGGCGTTGTGGGCCAAGGCTTACCTGCGTCCGGTGCGCTCGAAGATGCCTGCCGAGCTGGCTGCGCAGTTCCTGCCGGACAGCGATTACGCCCGTGCCGGCGTGGTGGATTACCAGCACATGGCCGCCGTGCAGGAAGCCTTCGCCGCCCGTTATCTGCGTGAGGTGAAGTAATGTCGGCCTCGCCGGAACAAGCGCTGGCTCTGCGCAAGGGCGGATTTTTCAGGCTGCGGCTGCGCCCGACCGCTGCGGTGGCGCTGGCCCCGGCGATGGCCGTATTGCTGGCATTCTGGCTGCTGCCGCTGACCCACTTGATCGTGCTCGGTGCAAAAAGTACCGATGGCAATGCCAGCGGTTACTGGCAGGTCCTGAGCAGTGCTCAGTACCTGGGCAGCCTGGTGCAAACCTGCCTGCTGGCGCTGGTGGTGACGCTCGCAGCGTTGCTGGTCGGCGGCATCAGCGGTGTGTTTCTGGCCCGCAATCATTTCTTCGGACGCTCTGCGCTGGTGGCCTTGCTGACCTTCCCGCTGGCGTTTCCCGGTGTGGTGGTCGGCTTTCTGGTGATTCTGCTGGCTGGTCGCCAAGGCATCTTCGCCGCGCTCGGGCTGCACCTGGCGGGCGAGCGCTGGGTGTTCGCCTACTCGCTGACCGGGCTGTTCATCGGCTATCTGTATTTCTCGATTCCGCGCGTGATTCTGACCGTCATGGCGGCCTGCGAAAGCCTGGACCGCAGCCTTGAAGAAGCCGCGCATTCATTGGGTGCCGGTCATTGGCGGGTGGTGTGCGATGTGATCGTTCCGGGGCTGGCGCCCGCGCTGGTGTCGTGCGGCGCGATCTGCTTCGCCACGTCGATGGGCGCCTTCGGCACCGCCTTTACCCTGGGCACGCGCCTGAACGTCACGCCGGTAGCGATCTACAACGTGTTCACCAATTACGCCAACTTCACCGTGGCCGCCGCGCTGTCAGTCATCCTCGGGCTGGTGACGTGGGCAGTGCTGTTGCTGGCACGTCGTATGGTCGGTAAATCGGGAGTTGTCCTGTGAAACGTTCACCGCTGTTCGTGGCGCAACTGGCGTTCACCCTGTTGGTCTGTGCGTTCATGCTGGTGCCGGTGGTGCTGTCGCTGCTGGCCGGCCTGACGCGCAATTATTTTCTCGGTCTGTCGAGCGGTCTGACCTTCGACTGGCTGGTGCAGGTCTGGCAGGCCTATTCACCAACCGTCTGGCTGTCATTGCAACTGGCCGTGGCGTGCGCGATCTGCGTGTGCCTGGTGGGTGTTCCAGCCGCGTATGCACTGGTGCGCATGAACAATCGCTTCAGCCGGGCCTTCGAGGAATTGATGGTCTTGCCCGTCGCCATGCCCGGTCTGGCCAGCGCCCTTGCGTTACTGCTGACCTACGGCCAGTTCGGCGGCTTTCGCAGCAGTTGGTTGTTCATTCTGGTCGGCCACGTGTTGTTCACCCTGCCGTTCCTGGTGCGCCCGGTCATGGCGGTGATGCAGCGTCAGCAACTGCCGGTGCTCGAAGAGGCGGCTGCCAGTCTGGGCGCCGGGCCGATCAAGCGTTTCTTCAGCGTGGTGGTGCCTAACTGCCGGGCCGGGATTCTCGCTGGCGTGCTGATGGTCGTGACCCTGTCGCTGGGCGAGTTCAACCTGACCTGGATGCTGCACACGCCGATGACCAAAACCCTGCCGGTCGGTCTGGCCGACAGCTATGCCTCGGCCCGACTGGAAGTCGCCAGCGCCTACACCCTTCTTTTTCTGTTGCTGATTGTGCCGCTGCTGATTGCGTTGCAGGCCATCAGCGCGCGTCTTGCCCGTGGAGAGAGCCGATGAGCGGAACCACCATTCGCCTGAAAGGCTGCCGCAAGGCATTTGCCGACGGCACCGTTGCTGTAAAGGATCTGCACCTGACCATCGAACCCGGCGAAACGCTGGCGATCCTCGGTCCGTCCGGTTGCGGCAAGACCACCACCTTGCGGCTGATTGCCGGGCTTGAACGCCCGGACGTCGGCCAGGTGCTGTTCGATGATCAGGACGTGACACGTCTGCCCATCGAGCGGCGCGACGTGGGCATGGTGTTTCAGAACTACGCGTTGTTTCCCAACCTCGATGTGGCCGGCAATATCGTTTACGGCCTGAAGATTCGTGGTCTGTCGGCTGCCGAGCGTAACAAGCGTTGCGATGAGTTGCTGGAACTGGTCGGTTTGACCGGCCACGGCAATCGCCGCGTCAACGAGCTGTCTGGCGGTCAACGGCAACGGGTCGCACTGGCCCGGGCACTGGCGCCGCGTCCTCGGGTGCTGTTGCTCGACGAACCGCTGGCAGCACTGGATGCGCAGTTGCGCGAGCGCTTGCGCAGTGAGCTGGACCAGCTGCTGCGCGGGCTGGGCATCACCTCGGTGTTCGTCACTCACGATCAGGGCGAGGCAATGGCCCTGGGCGACCGGATTCTGGTCATGGAAAAAGGTTGCGTCTCGCAATTGGCGACGCCGAGGGAAATCTATCAACAGCCTGCCAATGCGTTTGTCGCCGGGTTTGTCGGCAATCTGAACGCGTTCAGTGTGGTCGAGCGCACCACCTCAGGCCTCAAGGTGAGCGGTGGCGAGCTGCCGTGGCTCGGTGCTGACGTACCGGGCACTGTTTACTGCCGCCCCGAGCACCTGCGTTTGATGTCTGGAAGCGGCCATCTTCATGGGCGTCTGGTCGGGCAGTTTTTTCAGGGCGCGCAAAGTCGCTTGCTGGTCGATGTCGGTGGCCCGCAGCCGCTGCTGGTAGACAGCACCGACAACGTGATTTACGCCGCAAACGCAGTCATTGCCTTGAGTGTCGACCCGCAAGTGCTGTTTACCCTGCATTCGTGAAACCGTTTTTCGTAGAGAGATTATTTTGAATCGTCCGTTTCTTATTGCCCAGATCAGTGACCTGCACCTCAAAGCCGACGGGCGCCTGACCTATGGCGTGGTCGATACTCTGGGGGCGTTGCGCCGCGCTGTCGCGCACATCAATGCCAGCAAGCAGCGCCCCGACATCGTGGTGATCAGCGGTGACCTGGTGGACTTCGGTCGTGAGGACGAATACGCCGTACTCAAGCCAGAGCTGGAACGTCTGCAGATGCCGTTTTATCTGGTGCCCGGCAATCATGACGATCGACACAACCTGCTGGCTGCGTTTGCCGAGCAGGTGTACCTGCCGTTGTCGGCCAGCGGGCCTCTGGACTGGGTGGTGGAGAAATACCCGGTGCGCCTGATCGGCATGGACACGACCATTCCCGGCGAGCATGGCGGGCAACTGGATTACTGTCAGCTGGACTGGTTGCACGCGCAGCTGTCACGTCGTCCTTATGTGCCGACCGTGATCGTCATGCACCATCCGCCGTTCATTACCGGCATAGGGCACATGGACCGCGAACCCTTCGGCAACGCATCGGCGCTGGAGCGCGTGATCGCCCAGCATCCGCAGGTAGAACGTTTGCTGTGCGGACATCTGCATCGACCGATGCAGCGACGTTTCGGCGGCAGCCTGGCGAGCATCTGCCCGGGCACCTCACACCAGATCGTCCTCGACCTCGACGAAGCCGCGCCTGCACATTTCAATCTGGAACCGGCAGGCTACGTGTTGCACCGCTGGCAATCGGAGCAGGGGTTTGTCAGTCATAACGCCGTGTTCGGCGACTATGAAGGGCCGTACCCGTTCTACGATGTGAACGGGTTGATCGACTGACTGATTGCTCATCGTTCCCACGCTCTGCGCCCGGCGTGATACTCAAGTCTTGATGAGCCCGGAAAGCGGGGTTCGACGCGCAGTATCAGGCGGAGTAAAGATCCTTGTGGGAGTGAGCTTGCTCACGAAGACGGTGTTTCAGTCGATGCATTTTCGACGATCATACAGCCCTCTTCGCGAACACGTTCGCTCCCACGGCCTCCGCCCAGAATCAATAGCAGACCTTTATATAACGATGAGCGATCTGCATCCTCTTCCTGATTGCCGATCAGGCGCCGATAACGCCGCCATCTTCCCGGGTGATGACCATCACCGATGAGCGCGGTTTGCCGTTGGGCAAATGCTCGGGGAAGGTAGAGCCGCCGTTCTCACCGGGATGCTGGATGCCGATAAACATCGTCCGGTAGTCAGGCGCAAAGCTGATACCGGTGATTTCGCAACCGATCGGCCCGACCAGAAAGCGGCGGATCTCGCCGCTGGCCGGATCGGCGCAGAGCATCTGGTTGTTGCCCATGCCAGCGAAGTCGCCCTTGTTACTGGAATCGCCATCGGTCTGGATCCACAGCCGACCCGACCGATCGAAACTCAGGCCGTCCGGGCTGTTGAACATGTTCTGCGCGTTGATGTTGCTTGACCCGGCCTGTGGCGTACCGGCATGCACAGTCGGGTTGCCCGCGACCACAAACAGGTCCCACTCGAACGCCAGCGCCGACGCATTGTTGCCGCCTTCGCGCCAGCGCAGGATCTGCCCGTACTGGTTCTTGGCGCGTGGATTCGGCCCGCCGACAGGTTGACCTTCTTCGCCACGCTTGCTGTTGTTGGTCAGGGTGCAATACACCTGGCCATCCTTGGGGCTGACCACGATCCATTCCGGGCGGTCCATGCGCGTGGCCTTGACCACACTGGCGGCCAGCCGTGCATGAATCAACACCTCAGCCTGATTAGCGAAACCGGCAGCAGCATCGAGGCCGTTCTTGCCATGTTTCAGTTCGATCCACTGGCCATTGCCCTTTGGATGATCCGGGTTGCCGTTGCCTGCGTCGAATTGCGCCACGTACAAGGTGCCGTGGTCGAGCAGGTCGCGGTTGGCTTTCGGGTTCTTGCGATTGATCCGGTCGCGGCTGATGAATTTGTAGATGAACTCGCCACGCTCGTCGTCGCCCATATACACCACGGCGCGCCCGTCCCTGGTTTGCGTGAAGGCGGCGTTTTCGTGCTTGAAACGCCCGAGCGCCGTGCGCTTGACCGGCGTCGAGTCGGGGTCGAACGGATCGATCTCGACCACCCAGCCATGACGATTGACCTCGTTGGGGTTCTTCGCCACGTCGAAGCGCGGGTCGTGCGGGTGCCAGTTGATCTCTTTACTGGCAGCCACGACGCCATAGCGCTTCATGCCCGCATCGAATGTCTGCTCCGCGTTGCTGCTGCCGAAGCAGTCGGTGAAGTTCTCTTCGCAGGTCAGGTAAGTGCCCCACGGTGTCTGGCCGCTGGAGCAGTTCTGGAAAGTCCCCAGCACGCGGGTGCCGGTCTTGTCGGCGTCAGTCTTGAGCCAGTCGTGACCGGCCGCCGGGCCACTTAGCCTGATCGGCGTATTGCCATGCACGCGACGGTTGTAACGCGAGTCCTGCACGAACTGCCATTTGCCGTTTTTCTGCTGTATCTCGATCACTGACACGCCTTCTGCGGCGAGTGCCTTGCGGACTTCTTCAGCCGATTGCGGCTCCTTGCCATGCTCGAAGAGGTAGCGGTAGTTGGTGTATTCGTTGTTGATCGCCAGCAAGGCACGGTCTTTGCGACCCGGCATCGGGAACAGGCACATGCCGTCGTTGTTGTCGCCGAACTGCACCTCCTGAGCCTGGGCGGTACCCTTGCCACTCGGGTCGAACGCCGGACCGCCCGCGCGCAGAGGCTGGCCCCAACTGATCAGTACCGAGGATGTGTAACCTGCGGGCAGGCTGATGCTGTCGGCGGTGGCAGCAGGAATGCTCTGGAAGCCGAGCAATCTGCCAGACGCCGCGCTGACGCTGTCCGCCAGGACGGTGCGGCTGAGCAGGTTGCCGCCCAGGAACATCGCCGCGCCACACAGGGCACCGGCGCTGATGAAACCGCGGCGGGTGAGGCCGACCTTATCGGCGCCGACCATGTTTTCCAGATCGGTGGTTTGGTTTTCTTCTAATAGTTTCATCATCACGGCTCCCTCGAATATGGCAGCCACCTTAGTGCGCGCATATGACGAAATTGTGTCGTGGTGATGACCTGCCAGCGCTTACAACGGTATGCCCAGCAACACCAGTGAAGCTGCGAATCTTGCCTGCACCGTGGCACCGGTTTTCAACTGCTGTGCACGCAGCTGATCAGGTGTCGCCAGGGCGCACAGCGTCTGGCCGCCGGGGAGTGTGATGCGTACTTCGCTTGGGCCATCTTCAGCGTCGGTCACGCTGTCGATTCGGCCGGCCAGGGAATTGTTTCCATTTGTTTCTTCGCTGCTGTCTGCGTGCAGTTCCAGCCAGCCGGCCTTGATCAGTGCAACCACTTCCGTGCCGTTCTCCAGCTCCAGACGCAGCGTGCTGTCATGGGTGACCTGTGCTTCGATAAATACCTCGTCGGCCAGTTGCAGGCGAACCTGATCGTTGTGCCCCTGGCGCGTGATACTGACGATCCGCCCCAGCAACTGGTTGCGTGCGCTGGTCCGCAAGGTCAGACGATTGAGCAGGTCGAGGTCGCTGCTGTCTTCGGCGGCTTCCAGCACCTGCGCCTGCAAGGCCTGAACGCGCTGATAGAGACGCAGCACTCGCTCGCCCTCGACCGACAACTTAGCGCCGCCACCGCCGCGCCCGCCGACACTGCGCTCTACCAGCGGTTTTTGCGCCAGATTGTTCAGCTCGTCGATCGCGTCCCAGGCCGCCTTGTAACTCAGCCCTGCGCTTTTCGCCGCACGGGTGATCGAGCCCTGTTCGGCAATATGCTGCAGCAGCGCAATGCGTTGCGGGCGGCGGACCATGTGTTGCGTGAGTAAGGGAGGCAGGGACATGGTGATCCGGGGTGGTCGAGTAGGAGAGGGCAGTATGATCGCTCTTGTGCATGACGTCGAAACCGGACGCGGAGCGTGGTCCGCGCTACCACGCGGAGCGTGGGAGCGATGAGAACATTAGCCCGCAGCGCCCCATCAATCCCCCGGCCTGGGCGTCCTCGCCAGGCAATACACATCCACCCGCCGCGCACCGGCGGTGTTCAATAAACCTGCAATGACCTCTGCTGTCGAGCCGGTGGTCAGAACGTCATCGACCAGCGCCAGGTGCCGGCCTTTTACCCCGTCGGGATCAATCAGGGTGAAAGCACCGCGCAGGTTGCGTTTGCGGGCCTTGGCGTCCAGGCCCTGTTGCGCGGTTGTCTCGCGGCTGCGCAACACATGCCCTTCGTCGACAGGCAGTTGCAGCTGTTTACCCAGCCAGCCGGCCAGCATTGCCGCCTGATTGTAGCCGCGCTGGCGCAAGCGTTTGTTGGCCAACGGCACCGGAATGAGGCAGTCGGGACGTGGCAGGTCTTCCTCGAAACGATGCTGCAGATAGTGCGCGCACAGTTCCGCCAGCAGTCGTCCCATGGGCCATTTACCGTTATGTTTGAAGCGGGTGATCAAACCGTCGACCGGGAAATCGTACAGCCAGGGCGCGATGACCTGGGTAAAGCCGGGCGGTTGCTTGCAGCATTGCGCGCAGCTCATGCCTGAACGGGGTAACGGCAGCGCACAGCACTCGCAAGCGTTGCCCAGCCACGGCAGCTCTGCTTCGCAGGGCACGCAGATGGGCGCGGGCACCTCACTGCGTTCATCACATAACAAACAGGATTGTTTGTTTTTTAACCAGATGTAAACCTCGTGCGGGTAGCTGGGTTGACAGCGCATGACTCTTCCTTAAATATGCCCGACATCCGTGTAGCGAGTGGGGTCTTTCCCGCCCTCGCGCATTGCCCAGAAACACCAAGGAGCCGCCCGATGAGCGCCAGCACCACCGCCACTTTGCGTCACGACTGGACTTTAGCCGAGGTCAGGGCGCTGTTCGTACAGCCATTCAATGACCTGCTGTTTCAGGCGCAAACGGTGCACCGCGCTCATTTCGACGCCAACCGCGTGCAAGTCTCCACGCTGCTGTCGATCAAGACCGGCGCCTGCCCGGAAGACTGCAAGTACTGTCCGCAGTCCGGCCACTACAACACCGGTCTCGAGAAAGAAAAACTGCTGGAAGTGCAGAAGGTGCTTGAAGAAGCCGCGCGCGCCAAGGCCATTGGCTCGACGCGCTTTTGCATGGGCGCAGCCTGGAAGCATCCTTCCGCCAAGGACATGCCTTACGTGCTGGAGATGGTCAAAGGCGTTAAAGCCATGGGCATGGAAACCTGCATGACCCTGGGCCGCCTCGATCAGGAACAGACCGAAGCGCTGGCCACCGCGGGGCTGGATTACTACAACCACAACCTCGACACTTCGCCGGAGTTCTACGGCAGCATTATCACGACCCGTACCTACAGCGAACGCCTGCAAACCCTGGCTTATGTGCGCGATGCGGGGATGAAGATCTGCTCCGGCGGCATTCTGGGCATGGGCGAGTCTCTCGACGACCGCGCGGGGCTGCTGATTCAGCTGGCGAACCTGCCGGAGCACCCGGAGTCGGTGCCCATCAACATGCTGGTCAAGGTTGCCGGTACGCCGCTGGAAAATGCTGAAGATGTCGACCCGTTCGATTTCATTCGCATGCTCGCCGTGGCACGTATTCTCATGCCGAAATCCCACGTGCGCCTGTCTGCCGGTCGCGAAGCGATGAACGAGCAAATGCAGGCGCTGGCGTTCTTCGCCGGGGCCAACTCGATTTTCTACGGCGACAAACTGCTGACCACCGCCAACCCGCAAGCCGACAAGGACATGCTGCTGTTCTCGCGTCTGGGCATCAAACCCGAAGCGGGCGAAGGGCACGCCGACGAAGTGCACCAGGCCGCTATCGAACAGGCGCTGGTCGAACAGCAAAGCAGCTCGATGTTCTACGACGCTGCCTCTGCCTGATCCGTTGAACGGGCTGGCATGTTCCGGCCCGTTTTGAATTGTCATCTTCCGGACCGGGGCCTGCATGTCTTTCGATCTCCGCGCGCGCCTTGATGCCCGTCGCGCCGCACACCTCTATCGCCAGCGTCCGCTGCTGCAAAGTCCGCAAGGGCCGCAGGTCATCGTCGACGGCCAGCCGTTGCTGGCGTTCTGCAGCAACGATTACATGGGGCTGGCCAATCATCCCGAGGTGATCGCTGCCTGGCAGGCGGGTGCCGAGCGCTGGGGCGTGGGCGGCGGGGCTTCGCATCTGGTCATCGGCCACAGCGCGCCGCACCACGAGCTGGAAGAAGCGCTGGCCGAGCTGACCGGTCGTCCGCGCGCCCTGTTGTTCTCCAATGGCTACATGGCCAACCTCGGCGCGGTGACCGCGTTGGTCGGGCAGGGCGATACGGTGCTGGAAGACCGTCTCAACCACGCCTCGCTGCTGGATGCCGGTCTGCTCAGCGGCGCACGCTTCTCGCGCTATCTGCACAACGATGTGAGCAGCCTGGAAGCCCGGCTGGAAAAATCCGTGGGCGATACCCTGGTAGTGACAGACGGGGTGTTCAGCATGGACGGCGACATCGCCGATCTGCCCGCGCTGGCCCGTTCGGCGAAGGCCAAAGGGGCCTGGCTGATGGTGGATGACGCTCACGGCTTCGGCCCTTTGGGTGCCAACGGCGCCGGTATCGTCGAGCACTTCGGCCTGAGCATGGATGACGTGCCCGTGCTGGTCGGCACCCTGGGCAAGTCGTTCGGCACTTCCGGGGCGTTCGTGGCCGGCAGTGAAGAACTGATCGAAACCCTGATCCAGTTCGCCCGGCCTTACATTTACACCACCAGCCAGCCGCCCGCGCTGGCCTGCGCCACCTTGAAAAGTCTGCAGTTGCTGCGTACCGAGCATTGGCGTCGCGAGCATCTGACGCGTCTGATCCAGCAGTTTCGTCGCGGTGCCGAGCAGATCGGGCTGCAATTGATGGACAGCTTTACCCCGATCCAGCCGATCATGATCGGTGATGCCGGTCGGGCGTTGCACCTCTCGCAGTTGCTCCGCGAGCGTGGTCTGCTGGTCACCGCCATTCGCCCGCCCACCGTGCCTGCGGGCAGCGCGCGGCTTCGCGTGACCTTGTCTGCCGCGCACAGCGAAGCCGACGTGCAGCTATTATTGAACACTCTGGAGCAGTGCTACCCGCTGCTGGATGCCAGCCACTCCTCGGAGCCTGTTCATGCGTGATCGTCTGATTCTGTTGCCAGGCTGGGGCCTTGGCGTTTCGCCGCTGGAGCCGCTTGCCGCTGCGTTGCGCGGACTGGACGAGCACTTGCGGGTTGAAATCGAGCCGTTGCCGGATATCGACAGTTGCGATTTGCCAGACTGGCTCGACGAGCTGGACACCAACCTGCCAGACGACGCCTGGCTGGGCGGCTGGTCATTGGGTGGCATGCTCGCGGCTGAACTGGCAGCGCGTCGTGGCGACCGTTGCTGCGGGTTGCTGACGCTGGCCAGCAACGCCTGCTTCGTCACCCAAGGGGCGTGGCCGAATGCGATGCCCGCGCAGGATTTCGAGGCATTTCTGGCTGGTTGTGCTGATGATCCGGACCTGACCCTCAAGCGTTTCAGCCTGCTGTGCACGCAAGGTGCAGAAGACCCGCGCGGTCTGGCACGGCTGCTCAAGGCCGGCGCGCCGCACCTGTCGAAAACGGCGTTGCTCGACGGCCTGAAAATACTCCGGCAACTCGACACCCGCAGCGCGCTGCAAACCTATCGTGGCCCGCAACTGCACCTGTTCGCCGGGCTGGATGCCTTCGTGCCCGCCGAGGCAGCAGGTGATCTGCTGGCCTTGTTGCCGGATGTCGAAGTGGGCCTGATCGAGCAGGCCAGTCATGCATTCCTGCTGGAAAACCCTCACGGGGTAGCGGCCGCGATCCACGCCTTTCTGCACGAGCTGGACGATGACTGATCTTTCAATCCCCAAACCACCTTCTGTTTTGCCTGACAAACGTCAGGTCGCTGCGTCGTTTTCCCGCGCGGCAGGCAGTTATGACAGCGTTGCCGAACTGCAGCGCAACGTCGGTAATGAGCTGCTGGCGCGTCTGCCTGCGCAATGCAAGCCGTCCCGCTGGCTGGATCTGGGCAGCGGCACCGGCCATTTCAGCCGGGCGCTGGCGCAGACGTTCAGTGGCAGCGAAGGTATTGCACTGGATATCGCCGAAGGCATGTTGCGTCATGCCCAGCCCTTGCGCGGCGCACAGCACTTCGTTGCGGGTGACGCCGAGCATCTGCCGCTGCGTGAGCAGAGTTGCGGGCTGATTTTTTCCAGCCTCGCGGTGCAGTGGTGCGCCGATTTCGCTGCAGTGCTCAGTGAAGCTCGCCGCGTATTGCAGCCAGGCGGCGTATTCGCTTTTGCCAGCCTGTGTGTCGGCACATTGTACGAACTGCGCGACAGCTGGCAGGCCGTGGACGGGCGGGTGCATGTGAACCGCTTTCGTCATGAGGATGACTATCGCCAGCTGTGCGCGGCGAGCGGCCTGCAAGTGCGCAGCCTCGACGTTCGCCCGCAGGTGCTGCATTACCCGGACGTGCGCAGCCTGACGCACGAGTTGAAGGCGCTCGGTGCGCACAATCTCAACCCCGGACGGCCCAATGGCCTGACCGGGCGCGAGCGGATCATGGGCATGGTTCAGGCCTATGAAGGCTTTCGCCAGGACGCCGGGCTGCCGGCCACCTATCAAGTGCTGCACGCGGTACTGGAAAAAACTGATGACTGACAGGAAAGACTGCTGAGATGACTGCCGCCTACTTCATCACCGGGACCGATACCGACGCTGGCAAGACCACGGTGGCTGCCGGCTTGCTGCATGCCGCCCGAGCGTCCGGCCTGAGCACGGCAGCCGGCAAGCCCGTTGCGTCCGGTTGTTTGGTCACGCCACAGGGGCTGCGCAACCCGGATGCCCTGGCGTTGCTGGCCGAGTGTTCTGTCGAGCTGGATTATGCTGAAGTCAATCCGCTGGCTTTCGAGCCAGCCATCGCTCCGCACCTGGCAGCACGCGAAGCCGGCGTCGCGCTGACGGTCGACTCGGTGCTGCAACCCATGCGGCATATGCTCGCCAGACAGGCCGATTTCACCCTGATCGAAGGGGCAGGCGGCTGGCGTGTGCCGCTGTCCGGGCAGAGCACGCTGTCCGATCTGGCCGTTGCCCTGGATCTACCGGTGGTTCTGGTGGTGGGCGTGCGTCTGGGCTGCATCAATCATGCGGTGCTGACTGCTGAAGCGATTGCCCGCGACGGTTTACGTCTGGCTGGCTGGGTGGCCAACATCGTGGATGCCGACACCTCGCGGCTTGAAGAAAACCTCGCCACGCTGGTCGAGCGTCTGCCCGCACCTTGTCTGGGGCGGGTGCCGCGATTGGATGAGGCAAGTGCCGAAAATGTGGCGCAGTATCTTGATTTGAAGGTGTTGAGCTGACAGCGCCGCTATGTGGCTGACCAGCAAGACAGTTTTGGATTTTCAAGACTCAGGCTATCGTGCGGCCTAGTGCCATTAGTCTGTTTGTCGAGTATTTCCGGACAAATGCTGGTTCAATGGCTTGTGTTCGTTTTTTGAACTGAGGATCGGCTTATGCAAATCACCATGAACAACACCCTCTACCCGGGCCTTAGCGCAATGCAGGTCGGGCAAAGTCGTGTGGATCAGGCGGCCACCCAGATTGCCAGCTCCAATATCGAAGTGTCGGGCAGAAGCCAGTCTTCGGACTTTCAGCTCGAGAACCTGCGCTCGGTCGACCGTAGCCAGCGCTCCGACCTGTCGTCCAACATGGTCGAACTCGAAGCCGGCAAGGATCAGTTTGCAGCCGGACTGGCTGCGCAGAAAGCCAGCAATGAAATGCTTGGCACGCTGATCGACACCTACGCCTGATTTTCGCTGCACTTCCCGCCGTGCCGCCAGTGCACGGCGTTGCCCTCTGAATTTCTCCGCATCATTGTCCTGTATCACGCCTGCACCTGGTTTCGCCCTCCACTAGACTTTCGCTTACGTTTCTCTTGATCCGCGCACGACGTACGTCTGCGTGGTCCATGCACGGGCCGTGGACGAATGGTGCGTGCTGCGCTATTGACAAGGTTTGGGCGTAAACGTATGTTTCAAACACCTGTTTGACCGCGAGGCATACGAGATTGTCTGGCGCTTGAGGGTCTATCCCCAGCGACCGCCCGGTCATTCGTTCCAGGATTCATCAGCAGAGGTTATCGCTATGCCTGACTACAAGGCCCCCTTGCGTGATATTCGTTTTGTTCGTGATGAACTGCTCGGCTATGAAGCGCACTATCAGAGTCTGCCAGCCTGTCATGACGCCACTCCGGACATGGTCGACGCCATTCTTGAAGAGGGCGCCAAGTTCTGTGAGCAGGTGCTGGCGCCGCTGAACCGTGTGGGCGATACCGAGGGTTGCACCTGGAGCGAGTCGGGCGTGAAGACGCCGAACGGCTTCAAACAGGCTTACAAACAGTTCGTCGAAGGCGGCTGGCCGAGTCTGGCGCATGACGTTGCGCACGGCGGTCAGGGTCTGCCCGAGTCGCTGGGCCTGGCGGTCAGCGAGATGGTCGGCGAAGCCAACTGGTCGTGGGGCATGTACCCGGGCCTGTCGCATGGCGCAATGAATACGATCTCCGAGCACGGCACGCCCGAGCAGCAGGACGCGTACCTGACCAAGCTGGTGTCCGGCGAATGGACCGGCACCATGTGCCTGACCGAGTCGCATTGCGGTACCGACCTGGGCATGCTGCGCACCCGGGCCGAACCTCAGGCTGACGGGACCTACAAGGTCACCGGCACCAAGATCTTCATTTCCGCCGGCGAACACGACATGGCCGATAACATCGTCCACATCGTGCTGGCTCGCCTGCCGGACGCACCGGCTGGCACCAAAGGCATTTCGTTGTTCATCGTGCCCAAGTTCCTCTCGGCTGCCGATGGCGGCATCGGTGAGCGCAACGCGGTGAACTGCGGCTCCATCGAGCACAAGATGGGCATCCACGGCAACGCCACCTGCGTGATGAACTTCGACGGCGCTACCGGCTACCTGATCGGTCCGCCGAACAAGGGCCTGAACTGCATGTTCACGTTCATGAACACCGCGCGTCTGGGCACTGCATTGCAAGGTCTGGCGCACGCCGAAGTCGCCTTCCAGGGCGGCCTGCAATATGCCCGTGATCGCCTGCAAATGCGTTCGCTGACCGGCCCCAAGGCACCGGAAAAAGCCGCTGACCCGATCATCGTTCACCCTGATGTGCGTCGCATGCTGCTGACCATGAAGGCGTTCGCCGAAGGCACGCGTGCCATGGTGTACTTCACGGCCAAGCAGGTCGACATCGTCAAGTACAGCGAAGACCCGGAGCAAAAGAAAGCCGCTGATGCATTGCTGGCGTTCATGACCCCGATCGCCAAGGCGTTCATGACGGAAGTGGGCTTTGAAGCCGCCAACCACGGTGTGCAGATCTACGGCGGCCATGGCTTCATTGCCGAGTGGGGCATGGAGCAGAACGTTCGCGACAGCCGGATTTCGATGCTGTACGAAGGCACCACCGGTATCCAGGCGCTTGATCTGCTGGGCCGCAAGGTGTTGATGACCCAGGGCGAAGCGCTCAAGGGCTTCACCAAGATCGTGCACAAGTTCTGCCAGAGCAATGAAGGCAACGAAGTTGTGCAGGAATTCGTGACGCCACTGGCTGCGCTGAACAAGGAGTGGGGCGACCTGACTCTGAAAGTCGGCATGGCGGCGATGAAGGATCGCGAAGAAGTGGGTGCTGCATCGGTGGACTACATCATGTTCTCCGGCTATGCCTGCCTGGCGTACTTCTGGGCTGACATGGCACGTGTTGCGGCCGAGAAGCTGGCGGCCGGTGCGTCTGACGAGGCGTTCTACCGCGCCAAGATCCAGACCGCGCGCTTCTACTTCCAGCGCATCCTGCCGCGTACCCGCACCCACGTGGCGGCCATTCTGTCGGGCGCTGCCAACCTGATGGACATGAAAGAAGAAGACTTCGGCCTGGCTTACTAAGCGTCGCTGCTGTCATGAAAACCGCCTGATCGCTGATCAGGCGGTTTTTTTATGGGTGCGTTTTAGCGCATGGCTGTAATCGAATCCTTGGCGAGACCTGAGAAGGAACCCTGGCCCCGCGCATAGTCACGAGGCGTGTTCTCCAGGAGACCTCTCGTTCCGCACGCTCCGCGCGGGAATACATTTCGTGACGCTCTGCGTCACACAGGGGTTTTCTTTGTCAGGTGGATTTGGGTTCGACTCAGGTCACCTTTTCGCCCCTCGGCGAGTCACTTTGATGGGGCCAAAGTG